>JAPLMV010000128.1 GCA_026386835.1 Planctomycetota bacterium
AGCAGCATCGTCAGGATTTTATAAATCGCCTTGGGGAAATCATCCGACCTTGCAGATTCTCACCATCGAAGAACTTTTGGCAGGCAAATCAATAAACTACCCCGCACCGCAGCAAGTCAATGTTACATTCAAAAAAGCCCCGAAAGCCAAAGGCAAAAAATTGCAAACATCGCACTTTAAATTTAAAGAGTAAAAAAATAGGAGGTTTTATGGCACAGCTTGCTGGATTTAATCTTCAATCCTTAATTATTGGTTGTAAATATACACGCGCATTTTCAGTAGATAGCGTCAGTGGAATTCTCGCAGATTATGTACTTGGCGAAACGGGTGCCGCAGGGAGTCCCGTTCCGAAAAAATTCTACGAAAGAATAAGATTTGGGGTAGGAATGGTGGAACTCCTTGATAAAGAAGAAACACATCATTTTACAGTTACTAGAGATGCTATGGTATTAATTGAGAGTACCAAGCAGATGGCCCAATCGTTAGAAGATACCGACAGATGCTTTGCTCTCGCAAAGCATCTAATACCAGGATCTCTCGCGCTAATAAAAAAACCGAAAGCCATAAATCTTGGAATAGTCTGGCAGTTTACTAAAACTTCAACAAAGGAACGTGAAAGGTTTGCTCATCCAGCGGCCGAAGCGTTAGTAAATAAGCTCACAAAGTTTAATCTGAAACCCATAGAACACCCATCCGATATGAATCTTCGAATGTCATTTAGAAAACAGACGGAAGAGGGGCATGTGCAACAGGATGTTAATGATTATCTAAATATTAACTTGCACATCAGGGACGCAGCTATTAACGAGTTATGGCCGATAGAACCTATAGAAAAGGAATATGATTGGGACCAAGAAACACGCATTGCTACGATTAGTGTGGATATGCAAAGAGTGTTTGACCCAAGAATACCGTTAACTGCTGATTTGATCACAGCACATTGGGAATACTGTAATCGGCAAATGGAAGGACGTATTAGTCAATTACTTGGAGAAGTGGGTTTTGGCAAAGAATCAGACAAGAACTAGTAAAAACCACCGGACTAAATCCCGCGACGACGTTGCAGCATATGTCCAACGAATTCAATCCGCTGGTGTCGAAGGCTCAACAGATGAAAGTTTTGTTTCGGAAGCAGGGACTTTACCTGTTCGCGCAAGTGGAATGTCAGTTGGACTTGGTGACCGTCAACAAATAGACCCTCATACTGGCGAGCCAAAAGAAGAAAAAAAGAAAGAACGGAATTGGCAACTATTGGCAACATGGGCAGGAATTATTTTGATAATAGCGGGGGGAGTCGGGACAAGTATTTATAGATTTGCGATATTAGAAACAAAAGTTGAAAATACCAGTGGCAAGATAGTTGCTATTGATGGAACACTACAAAATCTTGCTCAAAAAACTGATAACCTCAGAGAAAGGTTAATAGTGCTTGAGGAGAGAGGCAAGAGTAAGCAACCCGATTATGCCGGAGAGATTGACTTATTAAAAAGGCAGTTGGATGAGGTTAACAAACAAAAACTAGATGAAAAGGCAGTATTGAAGTTAATTGAGTCCGTAGATAATAGGCTAAAGGCGCTAGAATCCAAAATCTTGCCCATGAAATAGTCTCGAATGGATGGGCTACTTCTCGCCCATGCGGATTCTCTTTTTACAAATCTGCGTTCAAATCTCTTTTCTTTGCTCTTCAAATAGTCAATATTCAATAGTAAATAGTCAATCCATCTTGGGCCAAACGCGCAGGTATCCAAAAGACAAAATCGAAATTTCTAAAAAAATTTTCACCATTTTTAACTCCTTATTTTACAATTACTTATGACCTTTCTTCGTGAACTTCGTGCCTTCGTGGTGAGCTTTTTTTGTACCAAACGCGCAGCTTCGCCCCTTTATAGAGAGACGTAGTTTTTCTGCGCCTCGTTCGGAGTACAGGTTTTAACCTGTCTTCTCTGTATGAAGTTTGTTTTGAACATTTATCCGCCGTACCTGTGGTGAGCTTGTCGAACCAGGCGGATTTAGATTTAAAAAATTTGAATTTATTTAGGATTTAGGAATTAGGATTTAGAGTTTAACCTTATATATGAAAGGAACTTATGACAAATATGTGGTCTCAACTCTGGTGTCTTCTGACGTACGTTGGACATACTTTGGAGTATCTTTGAAGTGCTTTGGAATGTATTTGGATGCTCTCTGATGCGAGCAGACGCGAACTGTCGTGAGCTGATGACAACTGGTGACATTGGAGTTCCATTTACGGCAGGTGTATCCTATTTTTTTGTGCCGAGAATTCCAAGCGTATCCTGTATAAGAGGAAGCGGGGTTGTTTTTATCTGCGGGTCGGAGATATTCCCGCTTACGTCCACCCTCACAACCGCACCCCGCAGGCTGTCGGTCAGCGACTGCAAAGGTCCCGGCTCAGCCGTTGCCAGCCGATTACCTCTTGCCGTGAGAACCAGCTCGACATTTTGATTTTGCAGATTCAGCGACCCTGAGCCTTTAAAGGCAACCGCCTGGCCAGACAGGTCAAAATTTTCAATGGACACCTTTTCATCCTTTATATAGGAATCGATAAGCATCCTGTCGAATATAAAATCCTTCGGCTCGGTCAGGTTCAATATGTACAACAGCTTTGCCAGCGGCGATGCCTGGCCGACCTCCATATTTTTTATATCCAGCATACACCTGCCCAGTCTCGAAGAATCGCCGCCGAATTGCCCGCCTATGCTCAGCGTCCCCGCCAGTTCACCGTTTGTATAATTGTTTAAGGCCTGTCCGCTTGATAAGCTGCCTGACAAAAACTCCTGTAAGTTAATGTTATTGAAGCCTATCTGCATCGCATATTTCGGCCCTTTCTCAGCCAACTGCTTCAATTCAAGCTTTCCTGTAATGATGCCGCCGTAACAGCCAGCGACTAAATTTTCTGACGCCCATTTTCTCTCAACTTTGTCGTAAATTATATCCGCCCGCAGATTAGTTAATGATTTACCTCTGATTTTCATGCTGTCGGCAGTAAAGGCGGCCTTTACCTCGCTCAAACCATCGCCTGTTTTATATCCGCCCCTTATTTCCATCACTGCATCCAGTCCGCTTATCGCAGGCGACATATTGAAACTGCAGCCCTTTAGTTTTGCGGTGCCTGCAAAATTAATATTTTTTCCGCTGTTCGGCTCAGACGAAATTTTTATATCCTCAAAATTCAGGTCGAGTTTTCCTGTCGGTGAGAGTTTTTGATACATCGTCTTAATACTTTCCGGCATCGCAACGCCGATTCGTTCATCCAGGGCAATATCATTTGCACAGACCGTAAACCACCCGTCCCGCAGGGCATCATTGACCATATTGAGCCGGCCGTTCATTTTTATCACAGGTGTATTTGTATCCGTCTGAATATTTCCTGCCGGCGTCGCGGTGATATTATTGAAGCTGATGCCGTTTGGCGTTATCGTCAGCCGGCCTGTGATGTCTTTTAAGGGATATGGATACTTCTCGTAGTTTATGCTGTTGTTCAGGCAGTTGAGATTTATGGCATAGTCAAGCAGGGTATTGCCTTCGGTTTTACTAAATTGCGCATTTAGATTTACCCTGCCCTTTGCCTGAAGCTCTGTAACGACTTTTGCCGCCGAATCGGGCAGCATACAGAGCATTTCCTCATTTAGTTCCATTTGCTCGCTTTTGACCAACATACTGTAGAGACCTTCGTTGCTGTCCTTAACGGTCCAGATTCGTCCTGTCATCGACACCCTGTTTTTGGCAGCAGGTTCATTTGTCTCCGGCATGGTAACAGCCCGCACTTCTTTATTAGACATTGAGGCGGCAAATTTCGAATCCAGCGGAAAGTTATCGGCTTTTACTGCGACATCGTATACCGGCTGCGGAGCACTGAGGCCGACCGCTTTGCCGTTGAATGTTATTGTCCCGTCATCCACATGCGAAACAACATCGATAAAACTTAAACCGTCGTTCTCGAACAATAATTTTCCCGTCAGGTTTCTCAATGGATAAGGCAGACCCTGATACGCCGCCTGTATATTAAGCAGCTCCACCGTTAATGCGCTTTTCGTATCGGTTCCCGACAGACAGCTAAGGTCATAATCAATGGCTACGCGGCCATGCGGCGAGAAACTCGTCCAAAGCCGCCTCTGGTCTTTATCGAGTGCATTATACAAATCATTATCAAGTACCATATTGTCGCTTTTAATCTCAAAATGGTACTTCCCGTCAGCCCCGAATCCTTTGGACCAGCCGTTAAAGACAAGTTCGACGTCGCCGTGCCTGCCGTGCAGTTCGTTGAGCGTCACGCCTTTTTCAGTAAAAGCCGCCTGTCCTGTGATATGCTCGACCGGATATGGAAAATCGCGGTAGGAAATCGAAACGTCCTTGCAGTATACCTTGCCTGCGAGCGTGGCCTTATTTAGCTGGTCCAGGTTGCCTGCTGCACGAAATTCGATGCCCGCATATCCCCTGAGCCGGCACTGGTCGAAAAATTCGTTAATCGCCGTGAACAGTCCGAAGTTCGGTAAAAACGCCTGCTTCTCGGCAGCGGCTTTGCGGCTTACCGTCTTTTGTGTGCTGAACAAATCATTTATCGTGAACTGCAGGGAGAAGTTTTTGTTGGGGTCGTAGCTCATCTCTGCTGCCATTGCATCCATTTTCCATATCTGCTCTGATTCGGGTATGTTCTCCGACGAGATGCCGCCTGCTATCGTCACTTTTCCGCTTTGCCATGTGGCTGTCAGGGTGTTTTTGCGAGCAGCATCCGTCCCAGCCGTTATCATTGTGAAATTGCAGATTTCAGGCAATTCTTTTACTGTCTCCAGTTTCGCATCAACCGAAACCGCCATAACGATTTTCGACTTTCCCTGCGAAACACTGCTGTATTGCAGCATCCCGCCCCGCAGTCCTATCAGCGGTATTTTCCCTGCCCCGCCCTTGGGAGTGATGATTTTCATCGCCGACAGATTCCAGCGGTCGCTGTCAAGGTCGTGCTGAACATCAAACACAAAATCCCTGATGGTTATTTTTTTAAGCTCAGGCCTGAGTATTATCAAACTGCCTATCCCGAATCGTGCGTAAACAATCCTTGCCCTGAGTATCGCATCGTCATAGCTCGATTCATAATCCGGCTTTATCACAAGGTCTCTGATAAGAACAGACCCGTTAAGGCTTAAATCGACTGATTTAGTCGTTATCCTGGTGTTTGTCAGCTCCCCGATTTGCGCAATGGCGATTCTGCACAAAATACGTCCCACGATATTGAACAAAAGTATTAAAAGAGCGGATAAAATCAATCCTTCGATAAACCGGTGAAGAATTTTTCTGCCCCCTCCACTTCTGATGGATTCGTTCAAATTTAATGGCATTTATTTGTGTATGCCCCACAAGTATGTAGTCTGAATTTATTCAATCTTCATTCCACAATTTTGCATTTTTAACTTTGATTTTTACATTTTTTTATCGCTTTATCCGCAATATCCATGCGGCAATAGGCGCCTTCGAATTTTATTTTATCTACACCCCTGTATGCTCTCGCCTTTGCATCCGCTATTGAATTTCCCTTCGCTGTCACACCAAGCACTCTGCCGCCATTGGTAACAATATCCCCGTCCTTTTCGGCAGTACCTGCATGAAATACTACAACATCCTCAATTTGTTCCGCCTCGTCGAGTCCTGTTATCTTTTTTCCCTTCTCATATTCGCCCGGATAGCCGCCCGCTGCCATTACAACGCAGACAGCAGGGCGCTGGTCCCATTCAAGTGTAACCTCATCCAGTTTTCCGTCGCATACCGCCAGCATGACTTCCAGCAGGTCGCTTTTGAGCCGCATCAGAACCGGTTGCGTTTCCGGGTCACCGAATCGAACGTTGAATTCAAGCACCCTCGGCCCGCCCGCCGTCATCATAACGCCGGCATACAGCACGCCCTTATATGGCGTATCGTTGCGGTTCATTCCGTCCACTATCGGCACAAGTATCTCTCGCGTAATCTGGTCCATCAGGCCGTCCGTAACCACCGGCGCAGGACTATATGCCCCCATCCCGCCCGTGTTGGGTCCGCTGTCGCCATCACCGATGGCTTTGTGGTCCTGCGACGACTCCATAACATAAATACTTTTGCCATCCACAAAAGCCAGTATGGATGCCTCCTCTCCCAGCAGCTTGTCTTCGACGACGATTTTGCTGCCGGCATCTCCGAATATCTTGTCTCGCATTATTTTTTCCGCAGCCAGTATCCCGTCCGCAGGGTCGTTGCAAACAAAAACCCCCTTGCCTTTTGCAAGCCCAGCCGCCTTTATCACTACCGGCTCGTCTCTGGTTGCGATATACGCCTTGGCATCGCTGAACTTGTCGAATATCCTGCCCTCCGC
>JAPLMV010000197.1 GCA_026386835.1 Planctomycetota bacterium
TCCGGAGCACCTTTGGCTGAGACAACATATCCGTTGCCGTCGGGGTTTTCCCAGATATGCGACAGTGCCATAATCTCCCTCGAAAGAGGATACTCCTCCACCAAAGGCCAGTTGTGAAGGTGCTCGGTGTTATAAAGGGTATTGTGCCCCAATTCCTTCAATGCCTTTTCCATCGGGTCAAAGGGGTCTTTTTTGCTGGCAAGGATGCCGTATTCAACCAGTTCGTGGAATTTTTCCGGAAGATGAAAATTATTGTCCATTCGGACATCGAGAAATTGACTGTCGCTAAAAATCTTCTTTATGGACATTTTGTTCTGCGTCAGTGTCCCTGTCTTGTCCACACACAACACGGTGGCGGCGCCGAGCATTTCGACAGCGGCGGCCTTTCGGGTAAGAACCTGCTTTTTCGATAGCCGCCATGCTCCAAGCGCCAGGAATATCGTAAGCACCACGGGGAATTCCTCCGGCAGCAGCGCCATTGCCAGGGTAATTCCCGACAGAATTCCCTTAAGCCAGTCACCCCTTGTTATGCCATATACCACTACAACAATAAGACAAAGAACCATTGCGACAACAAATATGAATTTAACGACCCTGGACATTTCTTTTTGAATAAGGGTTTGCTGCGGTTCTATCTGATGAAGTACCTTGCCGATTTTCCCCATCTCGGTATTTATGCCGGTAGCCATTACGCGTGCGATACCCTGTCCCTGGACGACTAAACTGCCGGAATAAAGAAACGGCAGGTTATCGCCGCCCGGCCGGCAGGAATTCATATCTATATTTTCGCAGGGCATTTTCCTGACAGGTACGGATTCGCCGGTTAAAAGCGACTCATCGGCTGCGAGATTTATCGACCACAGAAGAACCGCATCAGCGGGAATTCTGTCGCCTTCTTTTATTATAATTATGTCCTCTCTGACCACTTCTTTGCCGGCAATTCTTTTATGGATACCATCACGGATAACAAGGGCACGCGGGCTGGACAAATCCCTTAAAGCTTCAATCGCCCTTTCGGTTTTGCCCTCCTGGTAAATGGTAATTCCCATCACTACAAAGACAAACCCCAGAAGCATCGCCGCTTCGCCGATATCGCCCAAAAGCAGATAAATCGCACCGCAGGCCACCAGCAAAAGAAACATCGGCTCCTTTGCTACATCAAAGATAATCTTTAGAATGCCGCTTTTACGAGTCGAGGGCAGTTCGTTATATCCTTCTGTCTTTAGTCTTTCTGAGACTTCCTGCTCGGAAAGGCCTTTTAAATTCTGAAGTTGGGTTTCTGATAAAATCATTGTGCAACCTTCCTGCGTTTATTTATATATTTAATTACGACAAACATAACAACATACGCCGATACAGCCAGCGCCAGTGAAACAATGAAATATCCCATCATAACCGGAAAAGCAATCTTAAGTACCGCCAATTCGAACAGATTGCCCCAGTGAAAATGCGTCATAAGTTCCGTCCAGTTACTGCTGATGCTTTGCCAGTTCGCCCCTGTTACCGCTGAGCCGACTTTGACAGCCAGCATAAACGTTACGATGCTTATCCAGGTATTTGTAAGCAGACTTCCTAAAAGTGCGCTTGCTCGATTTATCTTTAGAAATGAAGACAACACCAGCGCCGCTATCGGCCCTGCGCCTGGTATAATGCCAAGGAATACGCCAAGTCCAAAGCCCAGGGCAATTTTTTGCGGGGTATCATTGATTTTGGAAAGTTTAATATACAGCCATTTGAAAAACTGCGAAATTCTCTTTGATATTTTATTTATCATAATGCCTTTATAAAGCGGCGAGCATACCAATTTCGGCTCTCAAAATCAACCCGCGTAAAACTATTTATTTTATGACCAATAGCTGGTATCATATCGCCTCTTGAACCGGTTTGATTAACCTTTGGCTGGAGTTGTAAAGATGGTTTGGCTTTTTATAAGTTTTATTATTTTTGTGCTTTTGATGCTTGCGATTGACCTGGGTGTCTTTAATCGCCGCTCACACGAAATCTCAACGAAAGAGGCCTTATCCTGGTGTGCAGTTTGGGTAACGCTGGCCATGGCGTTCAACGTATTCGTCTATTTCCTGTATGAATATAACCTCTTCGGTTTGATTGGTGCAGGCCAGCCCAATGGACACGAGGCAGCGGTACTCTTCCTCACCGGCTATGTAGTCGAAAAGTCCCTGAGTGCCGACAATATCTTCGTGATGGCGCTTATCTTCTCATATTTTCATGTGCCGACTGACAATATCTTCGTGATGGCGCTTATCTTCGCATACTTCCATGTGCCGGCAATCTATCAGCACCGCGTTCTATTCTACGGCATCCTCGGTGCAGTGGTATTGCGGGCTGTTATGATTTTCGGCGGTATAGCTCTTATCCACCAGTTCTCGTGGGTGCTGTATGTCTTCGGCGCATTTTTGATTTACTCCGCATACCGTATGTTGTTTAGTAATGAAGAAATGGATCCGCAGAAAAATCTTTTCGTCCGATTAGCTAAAAAACTGCTGCCGGTAACCAACGAATATCACGGCCAGCACTTCCTAGTCCGTCATCAGGAACGCTGGATGCTCACGCCAATGGCTATCGTACTGGTTGCCATCGAAGGTGCTGACATCGTATTCGCCGTCGATTCCATCCCTGCGGTCTTTGCCATCACCGACATCTCCTTTATCGTATTCACCAGCAATATCTTCGCCATCCTTGGCCTGCGGTCAATGTACTTCGCATTGTCGGCTGTCCTCGGGAAGTTTCGCTATCTAAAAATATCTCTGACCATACTATTGGCTGTGATAGGCACCAAGATGCTGCTAAAGGATTTAATAGAAGCCTTGCCGGGCAAAACCTATATTACACTGGGCCTGATAGTGCTGATTCTCGGAGGCGGAATTGTCGCTTCGATACTTTACCCCCAGCGACAGGAACCCGACATCCTGAATAAAAAGAGAAGGATTTGATAGTATAGAGCTTATGGATACTGTTCAAACCAGTTGACTGTTTTTATTTGGCTTATTGTAATTCGAGGCAGGTTTTGATATTATCGTTGAATTGTAAAGGCTTGGTTGCGTAGCCAGACGTTTAATATGGGAAATACCAGATGATGAAAACATCAAAAGAACATTCTGTGAAAAAAGCATCCCCAATTTATAACACATTCGGCGGCCCCATAGGGATAGTGATTTTTATATTTATGATTTTCATAGGGGGCCCGCTAATACGATTGTCTTGTTCAAGAGATTATAGGGGGCCATCACAAAAACAAGTTAAGTCAGTGGTCAATTCTCTGCCTTCTGATGGTATATACAGCAATCCTGAAGGTAGTGGAGGCAGTTATCATCAACCCATAGACAACTCTTTTGACGTTGAGATACCTTCGGAGTATAAGTTTATTTCCACCTATTTGGTAGAGCCGGGGATACGTTGGGTGGATTTTGGGTCTGGTAGCATGTCAATACGCTGTGGTGTATTTAGCCAAGGTAATTACGAACCATTCACAATAGATCCCAATGAAAACAGCAATGAAAGGAGCGTCATTATTGATGGTGTCCGAGGGAAGGAGAAGGTTTGTTGGTCCGGTCGGAAAATGCAGTTTGTTGTAATAACATATGTCAAGTATGGACGCCAGTACACAATCGATGGCTCATTTCCAAAGGGCACATTTCCGAAGTACGCTAAAGACTTTTTGAACTTTGTACGCTCCCACCGTGCTTTACCAAATAAAGAATAGTGGTAAACCGGGGACGGTTACTGTAAAGGAATGAATAACAATGGATTCAAAAGAAAGTTTAAAGACTGCTGCAAAAGACAGGGCGGAAAAAGCGTATCGATGGGTTAAGCGAGGGTTACAATATTGTCTTGCGTTATTTGTACTGCTGGCAGTAGCTGGAATACTTGCGTTGTCAGGATTAGAGATGTTTGCTGTAGCGTTAGGTATGATTGCGGCAGCGGTAGGAGGCTTTCTTTCTATAGTCGGAACTGGGTTTATCATTGCCGGTGCGTGTATGGGTTTTGTTGCCGGAACGGTTATGAAGTTAAGCGGTAATTATGATGGTCGAAAGGAGGCCAAGAGATCTGTGACGATAGGGGTGGTTCTCATTTGTGTGATTCTAATATTAGGTTTGGTTGGAGTTTTTACACCGCGAGAAGGTCAAAGTGTGATTCACAGGTTTTTGGGTTGGATAGGTCTTTTGATAATATTAGAGTGGCTTACAACTTCGACGTGGGTAGGATTTGAAGCAAAAGCACTGATGGAAGGAATTCCGCGGGCGGAACTTCGGCGTATAAGCGGAGGTATGGATCCTGGATGGTGGGCATTGTTGAGTACGATTTGTTGGGTTATCGGATTTCCATGGTATCTAATGAAGAGAGGGGAATACATAGCTTTTCATTAGGCAACGCTCAAAAAAGAGGAATAATTAAAGGTTGTCAGGTACATTTTTTGTGGGTAAATCCGGAGACACCCTACCGGGGAAATAGGTTCGACTATGCTCATTACAAGGAAGAATGTGTTTTTTTATTGACCGCTGCGCCCTATCGCGACGGGCGCTGGCACGGCTGGCAGCGGGCAATAATCCATTATCAATTAAAAAACAGGGGGACAGTTAATTATTACTGGATATATCAGGCCTTATTATTTACATCCTTTAATCGCCAAAACATGTCCCTACTGAACGGGCACATGCTATAAGCGGATGATTCACAGGCACCGTTCGAGAACCTTTGGCAACATCCGACAGCGGGACCTCGACAAGTTTATTTCCGCGAACTCCCACCATATATCCGAATCTTTTGTTTTCTATCATCTCGACCGCTTTTGTGCCCAGCGATGTAGCCAGCACCCTGTCAAAAGCCGTCGGCGAGCCGCCCCGCAGCAGATGTCCCATTACTACCGCACGCGTTTCGATGCCTGCTGCTTTTTCTATCTGCCCGCAAAGAACAAAACCAATGCCGCCGAGTCGAACAGGGTCGGCGCTTTCCCTGACTATCCTTTGAATGACAACATCACCGCCTTTGGGCTTTGCACCTTCAGCCACAACAATAATACTGAACTTTTTACCTCTTCTAATTCTTTCCCTTATTTTCCCTACGATGGACTCGATTTTATATGGTATCTCAGGAAGCAGGATAATGTCGCCGCCGCCTGCGATTCCGGAATGAAGAGCTATCCAGCCGGCCCTATGCCCCATAACCTCGACAATCATAACGCGATTATGCGACTGCGCCGTGGTATGAATTCTGTCGATACCTTCCGTAGCAACCGCAACTGCTGAATCAAAACCAAAAGTAACATCCGTTCCTCTAAGGTCGTTATCTATCGTCTTGGGCACACAAACCGCAGGTATTCCGTCTTTATTCAACCTCGATGCAATGCCAAGCGTCCCATCGCCGCCGATAACCACAAGACAGTCGATGCCGAGCCGCTTTGCGTTTCTTACCGACTGTTTCGACATATCGTAAAATTCGAGATTTTTTCCATTTTCCACGGCGTACCGGTATGGATTTGCTATTTTTGATGTCCCCAGTATCGTTCCGCCCAGAGTGAGAATTCCGGAAACATCATTATAGTGCAGTTTCCTGTGCTTATTATTGACAAGGCCGTGATAGCCGTCTTCAATGCCGATAATTTCCATCCCGTATTCGAGGATGG
Organism: Planctomycetota bacterium; assembly: GCA_026386835.1. GTDB lineage: Bacteria > Planctomycetota > Phycisphaerae > Sedimentisphaerales > Anaerobacaceae > JAPLMV01. The sequence goes on from JAPLMV010000197.1 coordinate 5,642, forward strand.
CCTTTTTCGCCACAGCCCGTATAACTGCATTTATCCCCGGACAATCTCCGCCGCCTGTTAGAATCGCAATTCGTTTATTCTTTTTCATATTTTACCTCAATTGCCTTTTAATAATATGTTGCATATCCTATCACATCGTATAATTATATGCTCGATATTTTTCTTACCCCGGATTTTCCATATAAAAGTATCGCATTTAATATGGATTTGATAGTATAGAGCTTATGCATGCTGTTGAAACCCGTTTTGACTGTTTTTATTTGGATTATTGTAATCTTGTAATCTGAGGCAGGTTTTGATATTATCGTTGAATTAGAAGGCTTGGTTGTGTAGCCAAGAGTTTAATATGGGAAATACCAACTAAGAAAGAAGGAGGAAAAGATGAATAAGAAACAGTTGGCAGCGGGGTTAATTTGGGTAGTTGTAGCGGCAATATTTGCGCAGGCTGATGACGATTTTGCGCCTACATGGCGAGGCAGTACTGGCAGTGTACATGCGGAGTTTGATGCGTGGGCAGGGTTTTATTATGCACCGCCTGCGGGGTCTGTTACCGTGCCTGATGATTGGTCAACCAATCCATTCAGCGGTGTGATTGCTGTTGGGACGCCGGAGGCCGAACGGGTTAATGCGGGGACTTTGAATCTGCATCCTCGAAACCAGGTGGTTGAGATTAAGGGGGAGGATGGACTGATAATCAAGATACGCAATTATGAGAATGCAAATCCAGTAAAAAAGATTCGTTTGCAACTGACATACGAGCAGAGTCACGCTCCGAGCGGGTTTGCAGTGTGGACAGGGTGGGGCAAGGTTGGGACGCCGCAAGTATTTACCGCTGGTAGTGTGCTGGTGGCGAACAGTGTGGTAAAGGACGGCGGATGGATAACGGCAGCATACGAGATAAAGCTTCATCCAAATCCTGCGGCAGAAACAATAGGATTGCGGTTCGATGGTTATTCAGCGTTTGTTGACCAGGTGGTGGTTGACACATTGTGTACGAAACCGACCAATTGTGCGGATGTTTGGGAACTGGGATTAGGGATGCCGATGGACTTCAATCATAACTGCCGTGTGGATATGCTTGATTTTGCAGAATTCGCAGAAGTATGGCTTGCCTGCAACGACCCGCAGGATGCAAATTGCGATACTAATTGAACAAGGCAAATTTTGCCGATTGCAAAAAAATGATTAGGCATATAAGGAAAACAGGGGGGACAGCCTATTATTACTGGATATAACAGGTCTTATTATTTACATCCCTTAATTAGACCCACCTGTTATTAAAACTCTCTTTACTTGTGCCTTATGCTCTTATGCACTTTCTTTGCTCTCCGCTATTCGCTGTCAGGCTGTGTCGCAATTCAATTACAGACGGCCTGTTTCTTAGGCTACCTCATCAAAAGTATAAAACTTTCTTTTCGACAGCTGTCAGCAAACACTTCCTATGTCAATTTCTGCTAAATCATCATTTTATCCCTGTATCGCAGTAGCCTCGCACTGTTTTTC
>JAPLMV010000054.1 GCA_026386835.1 Planctomycetota bacterium
GGGTCGGCGACAACGGCGCAGGCCATTTCGTTAAAATGGTTCATAACGGCATCGAATATGGCGATATGCAGATGATTTGCGAGACCTATCAAATGATGAAGGATGGCCTGGAAATGTCCAACGACCAGATGCGTGACTGCTTTGACCAGTGGAATAAAGGCCTGCTTAATTCTTACCTTATAGAAATCACCCGTGACATCCTTGCTTATAAAGACACAGACGGCAACTACGTCCTCGACCTTATCCTCGATTCCGCAGGTCAGAAGGGCACAGGCAAATGGGCAGCCGTCGCCGCTCTTGATCTTGGCCAGCCCCTGACGCTTATCGGCGAGGCGGTCTTTGCAAGATTTCTTTCCGCTATTAAAAACGAACGTACCATCGCCTCAAAAATCCTTAGCGGCCCAAAGGCTCGGTTCAAAGGCGGGAAAAAGGCCTTTTTAAGCGACCTTGAGCATGCCCTTTACGCCTCGAAAATTGCAAGTTATGCCCAGGGCTATCAGCTTATGCGTGCGGCAGCCGACGAATACAAATGGAATCTCAACTATGGCGGCATCGCTCTTATGTGGCGGGGGGGCTGCATCATCCGTTCGGCCTTTCTCGATAAAATAAAACAGGCCTTCGACGCCAATCCCGCCCTGGAAAACCTGCTGCTGGCCCCATTCTTCAAGGATGCACTCGAAAAGGCGCAAAACTCCTGGCGGCGTGTTGTTGTTGCCGCTGTCGAAATGGGTATCCCGATGCCTGCCGTCAGCGCAGCATTGGCTTATTATGACGGTTACCGCCACGAAAGATTGCCTGCCAATTTATTGCAGGCCCAGCGGGATTATTTTGGCGCACATACTTACGAACGGATAGATAAGCGGCGAGGCGAATTTTTCCACACCAACTGGACTGGCCGCGGCGGCTCTACCGCATCTTCGACTTATAACGCATAACAATAGAGGACATTATGAAAAAACTCCTTATGATACTGCTGATGATTAACCTCGCTTTGATTGTCATTTTTACCGCAATATTTTGGTCTCGACACAATTATGAATTTATTATCTATGTCTGCGTTATTATCTTTGCCATGTTTCTAATCGCCCTTAGTATTAACAAAGTTGAATATACTCCCGCTGCCCTGGTCGGCCTGACAATCTGGTCTGCAATGCATCTGGCAGGAGGCGGCCTTACCGTCTCGGGACAAAGACTTTATGATATAATTCTCATTCCCATATCACAAACATACCCAATTATCCGCTATGACCAGATTGTCCATATATGGGGTTTTGGCAGTGTGACAATAGTTATGTTCTGCCTGTTGAAAAAAGCTCTTAAAAGGCCTTTGGGCAAACGTGTTGCTATTTCAATAGTTTTGATTATGGCTGGTATGGGAGTTGGAGCTTTCAACGAGAGCCTTGAATTTATCGTCTCAGCAATTGTTCCCCAGTCCGGTGTCGGGGGATATCTTAATACATCACTTGATTTATGCTCAAATATTATAGGTGCGATACTGGCGATGATTTATATCAGGGTTTTCTATTTGGGACCAAACATTGCACAATAAACAATATGCTGCATGGTAATAATTCTAATTAATTTTTTTATGTCATCCCCCACCCAAAATCACTGGCCCCGCAAGTGACATGTGTAGCCACGCTGCGACCTTTATAATATCCTTAAGATACGTTTCTGTCTCTGATTGCCAATGTAGCGCTAATCATCTTTCGCTGAAATATATCCTGATTTTCCCGCCTTGTTCGAACCAGTCAAGCCTGTCCCACTTAACCCACTCCGATGAATTGTCCATATACCCTATGACAAGACCGCGAGGTTCAGGCGTGACTTTCTTGCTGTCGGGCTGCATATAAATGCCCCTGCCGCCACTTCCAGCGTGAGGTATTTTTGCCCCCCAATTCCCACCAGCATTTATGCTGTCCCAGTGAAAACAACTTAAAAGTGTTGAGCTGCCGATTGATTTCTTGCCGGAATCCATTACCCGTCGCGGCGATTTATATACGCTTCCGTCCTTTTTTAGAGGACTGTATGCACTGCCTGCTTGATCAAACCGTCCTCCGTAATAAATATAGCCCAGCCTTGTCCCACCTACTCTGAAATTAAAATCATCAACATACGGCGGCTCATAAAAATATTTTTCTTTCTCAAACTGCCACGATTTGCAAAGACCTATCTCTTCGGTCGCTCCATATCGTTTATAAAGGTTATTTACCATCTCGTAATTTACATCCAGCCATCCCTCTTCTTTGCCTTGGTCACCCCATATGTTCCCTAAAGGCAAATAACCGTCATTGTCACTGCCATAAGCATTACATATCATAATACATTGCCTGATATTAGACATGCATCCGATCCTTCTGGCTCGCTCACGTACAACTGAAAGGGACGGAATTATTAACGCTGTCAATATTGAAATAATCGAAATGACAACCAGAACTTCTATCAGGCTAAATCCCTTTTGTTTAAACTTATACGCGAGCATTTTCTTCCGTCTCCTCAATTTTAAGGTTAAAAAACTTGTGTTATTCAAGACTTGTTATTTATCTGCTATCTTGGCTATGTCTTCCGGTACATCCTCGGGTCCGTATTCGAAAATATACATTGTATATCTGTCCTTTAAAGACTTCTCATAAACCTTAAGTACGATTGGCAACTTCGAACGCCTCCCTACCGTTATATCTACGCGCTCGATCCCATCGGAGTTCTCAGGAATCCCGAAAGTATATGTCATGAAATCATCTCCATATTCTACTGGAATAGACTCGCTTATGTTCTTCTCGGTATATTTAAGAATGCCTAATGTTATCAGATTGAAAAAATTGGAATAAATGTCTTTGGTGGTTATGCAGGAGAATTCACTTTTTTCAGTAGAAACTGCCAAGCCATCCTTAGTATATGTCAACTTCGTATTGCCGTCATCCTTTGTCATCTGCCCCCTATGTTCGATCGTAAATACCTTTCCTTTGTAATACCAGCCATGCCTTGAAGAAACACACAAATTGTTAGCGAACTCTAATTCAACAAAGCGTGAATAATTCACTTTGTCTATATTGCTTTGAACCTCCGCCCACACCGTCGATGAAAAATCGACATGCCTGCTGACAAAAACTGCTCCAAAAACAAATAAGATTGCTATACCAGCCGCAATCCCCCTCCCGACAGGATTGAATGAAAAGAATGTCTCTGCTATCCGATGCCGTCGCTTGCTTGTTGTGTACATCATGTTGATAGTTTCTTCAACAACGATCGAATCGACCTTCTTGTCTGCAACCCTCTTTTTCAAATCCTCTATCGATTTGTTTAGTATTTCAAAATCGTCCATTTTTTAACCCTTTATTTCATCTCTCAGAAGATTTCGCAGCTTCTCCTTTGACCTGTGAAGGATTACCCCTGCATGACTACGACTCATTCCAGCCGTTGAAGCGATTTCTTCATAAGTCAGGTCATTCAAATACCGCAGGCAGAAAATTTCAGCTTCTATAGGCGGCAGCTTGCAAATCGTTTCCAAAAGAAGGTTTATACCACCTTCATCTTGAATATAACTTTGACTTGGCTCTATTTCTTTTTCATCATTATCTTGCCTGGTTTCATTGTTTTTCGTTTGCTTTCGCACCATATCAATGGCTCTTCTTGTCGCGATTTTTGCCAGCAAAGCCTTTGGATGAGAAATGTGTTTTTTTCGAGCGTACTTCAAGAAGTCAAGAAAAGTTTCCTGAAAACAGTCATTAGCGTCAGCTTCATTATTAATGAGCCTGCAAATCGAATTCCACACGATACCGCTGTGTTCTTTAACTATTTTTTCGTAATTAAGCACCTTCTAACAACCTCAACATGTTTCATTACATTAGTCGCAGCGATTTCCATTTTATTACAAATATTTTGATTAAATAGTATTTTTTTATCTCTCCGCTTAGGTGCTGAACAGATGGCGGATCAACGGCGGATTAAATTTTTCGCTTTAAGCTTTACACTTCTACCTCCGCGTGGCCTGACCCCCTAACCCTTTACCAGCAAACGACTACCCTCAATTTAACCCATATTTCACCGTTGCGGTGCGAAATATTTCCCGCGTATCCACAAAGAGACATTTACAAGACTAATAAGTGCCGGCACTTCAACCAATGGGCCAATCACGGCGGCGAAGGCCTGTCCCGAGTTTATGCCGAAAACCGCAACGGCGACGGCGATGGACAGTTCAAAATTGTTCGAGGCTGCGGTAAAGGAGAGTGTTGCAGATTGTTTATAGTTTGCACCTGCCTTTGCGCTCATGAAAAATGTTACGAGGAACATTATCATAAAATAGCACAACAGGGGCACGGCAATCCGCAGTACGTCCAGCGGCAGAGAAACGATGAAATTGCCCTTCAAGCTGAACATTACGAGGATTGTGAAAAGCAGGGCAATAAGGGTTATGGGGCTGATTTTGGGGATGAACTTATTTGCGTACCAATCCTTGTTTTTGAGTTTTATAAGGGCAAAACGTGTGATAAGGCCTGCGAGAAAAGGTATGCCGAGGTAAATGAAGACGCTTTTTGCGATTTGGGAAATAGTGATGTTGACAACGGCGCCTTTGATGCCGATTAAAGGCGGCAGAACGGTTATGAATATGTAGGCATAGACGGAAAAGAAAAGTACCTGAAAGATGGAATTAAAGGCGACAAGGCCGGCGGCGTATTCGGTGTCGCCTTCGGCAAGGTCGTTCCAGACGATAACCATAGCTATACATCGGGCGAGGCCAATCAAAATAAGGCCGACCATATATTCGGGGTAGCCGTGGAGGAATACAATCGCCAGAATGAACATCAATACCGGGCCGATTATCCAGTTCTGTACAAGCGAGAGGGCTAAAATTTTATAATTTTTAAAGACTTCGCCGAGTTCTTCATATTTTACCTTTGCAAGAGGGGGGTACATCATGAGGATAAGGCCGAGCGCAATAGGGATGTTGGTCGTGTCGTACTGAAATTTGTTCCAGAAGTTGACGATGCCTGGATAAAAATAGCCCCATGCGACGCCGATTATCATTGCAAGAAATATCCAGAGGGTAAGGAACCTGTCGAGAAAAGATAATCGTCTTGTTATGCCTGAAGTCATTTTTAATCTCCGATTATTTAATTGCAGAAACTTTTATACTGGCCACCGAGTTTTCCGCTGAGTTCATATCTTCAGTTGATACCTGGGGAGTATCCAAAATAGCATTTGCTGTGGGGTCATTAGCCATAACATCAAGAGGAAAGGGTGTTTCATTAAGAATTTTTACATTTTTGAATCCTGCACCAATAATTACTTTAAGATATTCGTCTTTCATCATCGCACCGGAAAGACACCCGATGTAAGCCTCAACCGAATTGCGAATTGATATTGGGAGCGTTTTGAGCAAAACCACATCCGAAACCATAAGCTGGCCGCCTGGTTTTAACACACGATAGGCCTGCGTAAAAGCTTTGCTCTTGTCAGGTACCAGATTAATGACACAATTTGAAATTACCACATCAACAGAATTATCATCAACCGGCAAATCTTCGATTTCACCAAGCCGAAACTCTACATTCTGATAATTACCTTTTTGAGCATTTTTTCCGGCTTTTTCAATCATTGCCGGGGTCATATCGACACCAATAACTTTTCCGCCCGGCCCGACTTTTTTTGCAGCAAGAAAACAATCGAAGCCGGCACCAGAGCCGAGGTCAAGAACCGTTTGGCCTATTTTAAGCGAGGCCATGGCAATGGGGTTTCCGCAACCTAAGCCGAGATTGGCACCATCAGGGACACTTTTCATATCCTCATCGTTGTATCCTATTTTTTTGCTGATGTCCTCTGCCGTATTTGTGCCGCCGCAACAGGATTTTTTGGGTCCGCAACAGGAACTGCTCTGCCTGGCAACTTTGGAATAACCTTCTTTAACGATTTTTTTAATTTCTTTTTCGTTCATTGATTTGCCTCCTTTTTACGCTGCGATATAGATAAGATATAGGCCGGCAATGAGGATAAGTATACCGCAGGTCTTTTTAAGGATGACAGTTCCTTTTGAGCGTTCGTTCCAGTTCATATATTTTTGTACAAGTTCAGTGGATGTTCCCGCGAGGACAATCACGGAACAATGCCCAAGGCCATAAGCTGTCAGCAGGGCAACACCATATAATAGATTACTCGAAGCGAGTTTGAAAGTTATGGCTAACATCGGGGCCATATAGGCGAAGGTGCAGGGGCCAAGGGCTATGCCGAATATCAGTCCGAGTATTAAGGCGGCGAGCAGGCCTTTTTGTTTTATTGCGATGTTAGCGGGGCCTGACCAGGGCGTTGGGATTACATCGAGCAGGTATAGACCGACGAGAAAGAATATGAAGGCGACGAAATAATTGCCGTACCTGCCGACGTCGCCCATCATTCGGCCTGCGGCGGCGGTGAGAATGCCGATAGCAGCGATGGTGATTAGTATGCCGACAGCGAACAGGGTTGAGATATAAAAGGCTCGGCGGGTCGGTATTTGTCCCTGGCCGTCGATAAAACCGACAATGAGGGGGATGCTTGCGAGGTGGCAGGGGCTGAGCAGTATACTTAGAATGCCCCATGCGAAGGCGGCAGCAAAAGCGATTGCGGCTGAACCCTCGACGGCGTGGGTCAGATGGGTAAATAATTCCTGCATATTACTTAACTCCCATCTCGCTTAATTTATCAGTTATGTCTTTTTCTGAAAAGAATCCACTATGCCGATAAAATTCTTTGCCGTCATTTTTATAGAAAACTTGGGTAGGGATAGAGCGGATACCATAACGGGCAGCAAGAATCTGTTCTTTCTTAGGCTCGACATACACAATGTTGATTTTGGTATCATACTTTTTAAGTAGAGCATCCCTTACCGGAATCATTTTGTCCGGCCCGCAGCAACTGCTGGCGCTGAATATTGCAAGTGTTGGTTTTTCACTGGCTCTGGATTTATCCAGCGGATTGTCCCTGGCGGCTTGCGACTGGTTTTTCGTCCAGGAATCCGATACAAGGATTTCCATTTTCAGTCCGATGGTCTGGATATACTGGTCTATGAAAAGTTGTTTCTTATCCTGAAGTACATAAGATTCAATCTGCTTTCGTACCTTATCCAGAGGTGTGCCGCAAAAGATACTTTCGTTTTCTTTGTAAAATGTTTCAACATCCTGTTCATTTACGTTGACATCTTTTGTAATATTTTCAAAGAGAGCATTTATAATATTACTGTCCGGTATTGTGTTAACGTCTTTACTTTGTTTGCCCAATTTATCATTAGCTATCTTCAGGAGTAATTTATCGGTTGCCTGCTGTTCAAGGACAAAGAATGCATTTTTCTGCAATTCCTGCCGGAATTGTTCCGGCTGCTGCAGGATGGTCTGTTCAATATCCTTCTGAGCAATTTCTATCCCATCAGTTTTTAATAAAATACCTTCAGGCAAAGTACCAACTTTTGCATACGTCAGCACACCGGCTGCAAGGTTGGGGTAGAGCCGTTCTACCGTTTTGACGCTGTTTGAATCATTGTCTTGTGCCAGGCATGGGATGGTCGCCAGCACGACTATGATAATGGCTGCTAATTTATGACTAATTGGTTGCATTATTTGTTCCTTTCTCAAGAGTTACACCGATTTTTTTCCACTTAGCGAGGATATCTTCTTTCGAGAAGAATCCCTCGTGTCTGAATAGTTCTTTGCCGGATGCGTCATAGAATATCTGGGTTGGAATTACGCGAATGCCGTATTTTTGGCCAGCATCGGGATTTTTCCAGACATCGATAAATTCGACATTAAGGACGGCTGCATATTCTGTTTTAAGTTCTTCGAGTATCGGAGCCATCATTTTACATGGGATGCATTTGTCGGCGCCCAAATCCACAAGCCGAGGCAGATTGACTGTTGTTTCCGCATCCTTCTGATTTTTAGTCTCCTGCGGATTATTTTCTGTCGCCAATGGATTTGAATCTGCGCTTTTGCTATTTTGCTTTAAAGCGAAAACTATGCCCACAACCACAACGAGCACTATCACGATTAAAATTTTTATTGTTTTGTTCATGAGTGAAACTCCTTAGAAGTCATTATCTCTTTGCCTTTTGCAACGACCTTGGCAATATTTTTTTCTGTTACGGGACTGCTGCATTTTTCAAGACCAAGCTCAGCAAGTTGAAGATGCCAGAAACAATTGAAACCTGCCTTTACAAGGGTATTTTTAGCACAACTCTGCCGGCAGCCGTCAATAGCGAGAATTTTTCCTGCTGATTCGGTGGTTTTCAGAATATCGCTTACTCGCCCGCCTATACCGGCTGTACAGTACATTTTACCGACACCATCTTTTGTTAGTTTTCTTGCAGCCTTGTCTGCGATTTCGCCAACATCAGCGGCGCCACTGCAGGCGAATATTAATTTTGGTCCGCCTGAGCATGAACACGAATTTTCCTGACTCATCCTTATCTCCTTTGCTGGATTACTTAGGACAACATTTTTTTAATATCTTCCGGTGACACAACCTTTCCGACCACTTTTACATTGCCGTCAACAGCCAGTGCGGGGGTCATCATAACGCCGAATTTCATAATCTCTTTGATATCGGTTACCTTTTCCAATGTATATTCGATACCAAGCTGTTTAGCGGCGGCATCGGCGTTTTCGGCAAGTTTTTTACATTTTGGGCAACCAGTGCCGAGAATCTGTATTTTTTTCATAATAGTATCCCTTTCATTTATCGAGGGGCGATCGCATACCCCTGCGTTCCCCTGTTTCGATACGGTCGGCTAAAGCTTTTATGAAGGCCAATGCGGCATCTTTATCTCTATCAATCAGTATTGCCTCTATCTGCATCTTTTCCTGTGCGGTGATTGTAATAGTAGTGTCTTTCATATTTGTCTTAACCTGACCAAAATTTATTTTGAACAATTTACATCTGATATTCTCGTCAGAACGCTCCGAAAATCATACCCGATATTGTCGCCATAACAATTACAAGTGAAACGTAAACAACCGTTTTTTGAGTCCCCATTATCGACCGCAAAACCAGCATACTGGGCAAACTCAATGCTGGCCCCGCAAGAAGCAGCGCCAGCGCCGGCCCCTTACCCATTCCCGCTCCAATCAGCCCCTGCAAAATCGGCACCTCCGTCAGCGTGGCGAAATACATAAATGCTGCGACAACAGAGGACAGCAGATTAGCCCGTAAGGAATTTCCGCCAACCGCCCATTCGACCCAGCGATTGGGAATAATCCCTTCATGGCCAACACGACCTAACAGGAATCCTGAAACAAGAACTCCTCCCAGCAATAACGGCAAGATTTGTAAAGCAAAGACCCACGTTGCAGAAGTCCATTCTTTTAGCTCATCTTTCTTAAACCACCTGAACAAGATAACAGCCAAACTAAGTAAAGAAAACCCGGCGATCCACCATTTATACTGATAAATCAAAGACCACAGCCCATGATCGCCTTCAAGGGGTTTGCCCCAGTTGGCAAAGACCAGCACGCCTATCATAACCGCGAAGAAAAAGGCGTTTTGCCATAACGGCCGCCTGACTTCCGGCACCGGCATATTCATCTGCCCGTTGGCTCTTTCCATCTCCTCCTTTCGATAGATAAAATGCATAATCAAGCCGATGATTACGCTGAAAGCGATTGCCCCAACTGCACGGGCAATACCCATTTCCATGCCAAGAATCCGCGCTGTCAGAATAATCGCCAGGACATTGATTGCGGGGCCGGAATATAAAAACGCGGTAGCTGGCCCTAATCCTGCGCCCATCCGCCAGATGCCTGCAAACAACGGCAAAACGGTACAGGAGCACACCGCCAGAATCGAGCCGGAAATAGAGGCTACGCCATAGGCCAGAACCTTATTGGCCTTCGGGCCGAAGTATTTCATCACCGAGGCCTGGCTGACAAACACAGATATGGCGCCGGCAATGAAAAAGGCGGGGATAAGACATAATATTACATGCTCCTGTGCGTACCATTTGACAAGATATAGCGATTCCGTCAAGGCGTTGTCAAATCTCGGTGCCCCGACAGGCAGGAAATAAACACCTAAAAACACACCGATAATCAATAATAATTTTTTCCACTCTGTTTTCAAACTCATAATAAAACTTTCAAATCATAACATTGAACAGCTTTTCGTTGTCTTTGATATTCTGCTTGAGGCAGGTGGTTATACAGGAGAAGAAGTCAAGGATGCAGGGTGCCTTTAGCTTGTAAAAGACGTTGAGGCCATTTTTGCGGGACTGGAGTATGCCGGCATTTACCATTATCGAGAGATGGCGGGAAACATTCGACCTTTCGGAGCCGATGTGTTTTGCGATTTTGCAGACACACTGTTCGCCGTTTTTGAGGAAATCCAGAATCGCTATACGCAGGGGATGAGCCATAGCGGTTACAATTTGTGCCTGTTTTTCAAACAAGATTTGTTTCTTTTTGTTTAACATTGTAAAACTTTCTATTAAATTACTATGTGAACATATACTCACATAGTAATATAAAGTTCAGGTAAAATCAAGCATAAACAATTATTTTTTTGCGAAAAGACGGGTAATATCTGCTGCAGACGGCGGAAATCACAATTGCAACGAGTTTCATTATTTTTATACCGGAAAAACAGCAGATTTTTAATTGACGGACGTTGGGTCTGCGTGTAATATTAAACCTTTTTATAGTTGGTATAAAATTCGAAGATATTGCCAAATGAGAGTCTTTCCGCAGCAGGTCGGCTGTGGGTGAGGTTTAAAGTATTTTTTTGTTGAAAGCTAAATACGGGAATACACAGTGAAAAATCAACTGATGCTTTTGTTGATAGTATTTGTTCCGCTGACAGGGGCATTTACTTTGCCGATAGCGGGGCGGGTGTCGGATAGACTAAGAAATCTACTTGCGCTGGGGTTTGTGTTGATATCGCTTGTGCTGACGGCGGCGATTTCGATGCCGGTGTTCTCCGGGGAGACGGTAACATCTGCTGCGATATTTAATAATGTGTATAACTTTGTTCTTTATGCCGATGGGCTGGCAGTATTCATGGCGTTTGTGTCGGCGCTGATAAGTGCGATAATTATTTTTTATTCCTTTGGATACATCAGCCATTACGAAAATCAAAATGAATATTACCTGATGGTGGTGCTGTTCTTCGGTGGAATGATGGGGCTGGTTTTTTCGGGCAATCTTATATTTCTTTATCTATTCTGGGAAATTACGGCGATTACAAGCTGGCGTCTTATCGGTTTTTTCAGGGAAAAGCAGCATGTTTTGCGTGCCGATAAGGCATTTATGGTGACAATGTTCGGTTCTGTGCTGATGCTGGTTGGTTTTATCAGCATTTATCAACAGACCGGCTCATTTGAACTGGCGGCGATAAAAAGCGCACTGGGGACAGGTCATTTGTCCAATCTTGCGGCAGCGTTGATTCTGGCTGGTATACTTTCCAAATCGGCTACACTGCCGCTTCATACGTGGCTGCCTGATGCAGGCGTTGCACCATCGCCTGTTACGGCGCTGCTGCACGCGGCTTTGCTGGTGAAAATCGGCGTGTATGTCTTTGCGAGGTTGTTTGTCGCGACATTTACCGTCGATGAATTCTGGCATACAGCGGTGCCGGTAATAGCTGCTGTGAGCGCACTGGTGTCGGCGGGGGCTGCAATGGTGGATACTGACCTTAAGCGGATTATTGCGTATTCGACGGTGAGTCAGATAGGTTTTATTTTTCTGGGACTATCGATTGGAAACGAAATCGGCGTTGCGGGGGCACTGTTGTATATAATGATGCACGGACTTGCAAAGGGCGGTTTGTTCCTTTGTGCAGGGATAGTCGAGCAGAATACAAAGATCAAAGATATAACCAAACTCGGCGGGCTGATTAAGACAATGCCGATTACGGCGGTGTCGTTTCTTTTGTGTGCGTTTTCGGTAATGGGGATACCGCCTTTCGGGGGTTTTTTCAGCAAATATATGGTGATAGCCGGCGCGGTACAGAGTGGTCATTTATGGATTTCGCTGACTTTCCTTGTGGGGGCGTTTTTGACGATTATATATCTGCTGAGAGTTTTCAATATGGTATTTCTGGGTGAGGTGAGATTTGCGGGGGTAAAAGAGGGGTCAGCAGTGATGGTTATCAGTGTTGCGGTTTTGGCGGTGCTTTCACTGGCAGGGGGTATACTTATTTACTGGCCTTGTCAATTTGTCCTGTCAACTATTCAACAATTGCCGGGGATAGTTAAATGAATGAATTTTCAATATTATTGCCGATAATTATACCTCTGGTCGGTGCGATGCTGGTGATTATTGTCAGGCGGCTTGGCGGAATGAAAGAGGGGGCTGCGCTTCTGGCGACGATTTTCTCGCTGGTTACGGCGATAATGCTGTATGGGCGGGAATTAAATTATTCGCTGCCATGGGCCGGTTTCGGGATGGAATTTACACTTCGGCTGTACCACTTCAGTGCGTTTATACTGCTGGCGGTTTCGGTTTTTGCGTTTTTAATTACGTTATACTGCTGTTCGTTTATGCGTGGAAAAAGTTACGGCGTCTGGTTTTATTTTTATCTGCTGATATCAGCGGCGATGGTCAACGGTGCGGTGCTGGCGGATAATCTTATTTTGATGCTTTTCTTCTGGGAAGGGCTGCTGGTGACGCTGTTCGGGATGATAGCGATAGGTGGCAAAGAGGCATTCAAGGCAGCTACGAAGGCGTTTATCATTATTGGCATCTGCGATTTGTGCATGATGTTCGGGATAGCTCTGACAGGATATTTGGCAGGGACTATGACGATATCTAAAATCAGCATGTCCCCTGGTTCGCTTGGCAGCGTGGCATTTATATTTCTTATGATAGGTGCGATTTCCAAGGCAGGTTCGATGCCTTTTCACAGTTGGATACCGGATGCGGCGGTCAATGCACCGCTGCCTTTTATGGCATTTTTGCCTGCATCGCTTGAGAAACTTCTGGGGATTTATTTTCTGGCCCGTATTTCGCTGGATATGTTTAAGCTCGATGTAAATTCATGGCTTAGCATTTTACTCATGGTAATCGGCTCAATTACGATACTGGCGGCGGTGATGATGGCATTGATTCAGAAGGATTATAAGAAGCTGCTTTCATATCACGCTATCAGTCAGGTGGGGTATATGGTTCTGGGTATAGGGACATGTCTGCCTGTTGGAATAGTGGGCGGGCTGTTTCACATGATTAATCACGCCCTGTATAAGAGCTGCCTGTTTCTTACAGGCGGGTCAGTGGAAAAACAGGCGGGCACGACCAGTCTTGATAAATTAGGCGGCCTGGCATTAAAGATGCCGATAACGTTTATCTGTTTTCTGGTTGCAGCGGCGTCAATTTCCGGGGTGCCTCCTTTTAACGGCTTTTTCTCAAAGGAGCTTGTTTATGAAGGCGCACTACAGAGAGGGGCGATATTTTATCTGGCTGCGGTTCTCGGTTCGTTTTTTACGGCAGCATCATTTTTGAAACTCGGTCATTCGGCGTTTTTGGGGAAAGTTAGCGATGCGAATAAAAATGTCAAAGAGGCAGCGCCTGCGATGCTGCTGCCGATGATTGTTATCGCGTTGATTTGCATTTTGTTTGGTGTGTATAATCATTTTCCGCTGAGCAACTTTATCAAGCCGATACTCGGCGAGCAGAGGCTTGCCGGTCATGAATTTGCGATAAATACAACGCTGATTGTGATTACGGTAGTGGTGCTGACAGGCGCTTTGTTACATCATCTGTTTGCCGTAAAAATAACCGGCAGCGGTCTTAAGTCCGCGGATTATATTCGCTATGCTCCTGTTTTCAGGGGCATTTACAACAGGGCGGAAAATAAGTACTTTGACCCGTATGATATCGGGTTAAAAATCGTCAATGTAATTACTAAAACCGCATGGCGGATAGACAGGGCCGTTGACTGGATTTATGAAGGTCTGACGGTGCGGGCGGTGTATCTGTTTTCGAATGGGATAAGAAGTGCACATACCGGCAATTATTCGCTTTATATCGTCTGGTCACTGCTGGGAGCTGTGCTGGTTTTAATTGTGATAATGAAATCGGTTTAATCAGGGACATGAGGTTTGTAATATGCTTTCATTGTTTGTGTTATTACCTTTTCTTGCGATAGTGATGCTGAATCTGCCGTTGAAAACGGTAACGCGGCAGTTGGCGTTATGGTTCGGTATCGCTCTGTCGGCAGGTCAGGTGTTTGTGGTAATTTTTCAGCCCGATGTGTTCTGGAATGGAACTGATTTACTTGGTCGATTTTTCACACTGAGACTGCAGGCGGATAATCTGAGCATGGTCATGCTGCTCTCAATAGGGATAGTAACATTCGCAGCTATTCTCGTCGGGCGGCAGACAATCGCAGATTCGAGGCTGCGGTTTAATTTTATGAATCTGGTGCTTTTATCGTTGATTGGTATGAACGGAACGGTATTGCTTACAGACCTGTTTTCGCTGTATATCTTTATCGAAGTTGTCGCTATTTCATCTTTTATTCTTATAGCTTTTCAGCGGGACTTAAATGCCCTTGAAGGTGCTTTCAAATACATAATTTTATCGGCGGTCGCAACGGTGCTTATGCTTTTATCGGTTTCTGTGCTGCTGATGGCGGCGGGCGATACATCTTTTTCGTCGGTGGCCGCTGCGGTGAAAAATTCAAGCAGCAGTCATTTTGTCAGGTTTGCCATAGGTATCTTTATCTGCGGGTTGTTTATAAAGGGGGGGCTTGTGCCGTTTCATGGCTGGCTGCCGGCGGCGTACTCAATGGCACCTGCGGCGGTGTCGGTGCTTTTGGCGGGGATAGTGACGAAGGTTTCCGGCATATATGCGTTAATCCGTCTTTCAACATCGGTATTCGGACCTGACAGCTCGCTAAATGCGGTGCTTATGATTGCAGGTGCGGTTTCGATAGTAATCGGTGCCCTGGCGGCCACAGGTCAGAGCGACTTCAAGAGAATGCTTGCCTATTCGAGCATCAGCCAGGTTGGGTATATAATTCTTGCCCTTGGGTGCGGGACAAAACTTGCGCTGGTCGGGGCGGTGTTTCATCTGTTCAATCACTCGATATTCAAGTCTTTATTATTCGTCAACTCAGCAGCGGTTGAACAGCAGACAGGAACGAGCGATATGGACAAGATGGGCGGGCTTGGTTCGAGGATGCCTTATACCAACGCTACATCGCTGATAGCATTTTTGTCAACGGCCGGTGTGCCGCCATTGGCGGGTTTCTGGAGCAAACTTATTATCGTAATTGCGCTTTGGCAGAGCGGATATTACATTTATGCATTCATAGCGATACTGTCGAGCATTATTACGCTGGGGTATCTGCTTTCGATGCAGCGCAGGGTGTTTTTCGGGATATTGTCCGACAAGCTGCAGGCCGTTCGGGAAGCGGGATTTGGAATTGTTTTTCCGGCCTGTGTACTTGCGGCGATAACGGTTGGTGTAGGGCTGTCTTTCCCATTTATCTTTAACAGTTTTATAATTCCGATAGGTGCGTTTCTGAAATAAAGTTAAAGGACTGATATGGTATTGATATTGAATATTATTCTTCTTGTATTATTTGTCGTTGGTGCAGTCTGGACGATGATGACGACACGTCTGCTTCACTCGGCTGTCGGGCTGGCATTTACCAGTGCGGTACTTACGGTGCTTATGTTCCAGCTTGATTCACCTTTGGCGGCTGTGTTTGAATTGTCGGTTTGTGCGGGGCTTGTATCTGCGATATTCATCAGCACCATCATGCTGACCAAGCGGGTTACGGCAGAAGAACTTATCGTGCAGAGGAAGATTCGGTTGGCATCCTTTTGGTTTTTGCCGATAGTGGTGGTTGCGGCAGCAATAGTATTGAGCCTGATTCATATCCCGGTTGACTTTAAATTACCCGAACCACCTGTGGAAAATAACGTAAAAAATATAATGTGGAATTTGAGACACCTGGACCTTATGGGACAGATAGCCATCCTGTTGACGGGGGTATTCGGCGTGGTAACATTGTTCAAGGAGTCCAAGCATGACTAATGATATGGCTGTGGTGCTCTGGTTATTCGGCGTGGCTGCGGCTTTGGTGCTTATAGTCGGGTTCTATTGCCTGATAGCAACGGTTAATTTGATACGGGCGCTTATAGGCCTGGAAATACTAACCAAGGCAGTAACGCTTTTTATCATATTGGCGGGCTATGTTACAGGCAGGACAGGTCTGGCACAGGCATTGGCTATCACGCTTATAATTATAGAAGTTGTGGTTGTTGTGGTGGCGGTGGGGGTGGTGTTGTGCGTGTTTAGTCATAATAAGTCGGTCGATGTCAGGATGATTAGGAATGTTAAGGGCTAAAGAATAAATGGGAACGACAATATTACTATCGCCGCCTGCTGTATTTATTATAGTTCTGTTAGCGGCACTTTGTTTTGCCAGGATGCTGTCGAGGCTGGCATATAAGCCGAAAGAGCCCAGCAAGAGTCTTACCAAGGCATACTCGTGTGGCGAAGAGATGCCCAGCCATATGATACAGCCGGACTACAGCCAGTTTTTTCCGTTTATTTTTTATTTTACGATGCTGCATGTGGTGGCGCTTATAGTTGCGACGGTGCCTGTGGCGACGATAGAGACGTCTGTAATAGCGGTCGTTTATATCCTGGGTGCTATAATCGGATTGTTTGTTTTGTACAGGAGATAGGCAAAGGATGGCTTTACTTGAAAAAATAGTGACCTGGGCAAGAATAAAATCGCCGTGGATACTTCATTTCAATACGGGTGCGTGTAACGCATGTGATATAGAACTTATTGCGGCGTTGACGCCTCGTTACGACGTGGAGCGTTTTGGTATCCAGTTGAAGGGTACGCCCAGGCATGCGGATGTGCTTGTCTGCTCAGGGCCGGTTACGCGGCAGATAAAGGACAGACTGATAAGAATCTATGAGCAGATGCCTGAGCCGAAATTTGTGGTAGCGATCGGGACGTGTGCGTGTTCCGGCGGGGTGTTCAAGGGCTGCTACAATATAGAGTCCGGAATAGATCAGGTAATACCGGTTTCAGTTTACATTCCCGGCTGTCCTGCCAGTCCAAAGGCGATTATCGACGGCGTAGTGAAATTGCTGGCGAGTATAAAAGGATAAAAAAAACACTGGCGGTTCAGAAGTAATCACGAGAATATTGGAGTTTTTATTTATGTCCGAAGAAAATGACATTCAGCAGGAACTTACGAGGCAATTTAGTTTCCTGATTGATAAGGTGAGAATCCAGCGGGCAAGACGCATATTTGCTGTGATACCGTCGGAAAAGTTTGCCGAAGTGTTTGATTATGCGATAAAGAAGCTGAAGTTTGTTATTTTGGCAACTATAACGGGTCTGGATGAAGGGGCAAGCCTCGGATTTATTTATCATATTGCCCGGGAAAACGGAATTGTGCTGAATTTGCATGTCAGCGTCCCGAAGGAAAATCCGGTACTCAAAACGATAATAACTTATTTTCCGGCGGCAGACGCTTACGAAAGAGAACTCGTTGATTTGTTAGGCGCTA
The DNA here is from genome assembly GCA_026386835.1 of Planctomycetota bacterium. Lineage (GTDB taxonomy): Bacteria > Planctomycetota > Phycisphaerae > Sedimentisphaerales > Anaerobacaceae > JAPLMV01. The sequence goes on from JAPLMV010000054.1 coordinate 17,495, forward strand.
GGGTCGAGGGTTTGGATGCCGGCTTTAGATATCCCTTGCCGGACGACTGGCCTACCAATCAGTTTCCTCTCCGCAAGGACTGGAAGAGTGAAATGCTCGACAAAAAGGAGGTAATCGACAATGCCTGAACCCAGCAATTTTAGAATACCAATAGGACCCCAGCATCCGGCATTGAAAGAGCCGGAATGCTTTAGTATAGTTTTGAAGGGTGAGAAAATTACCTCGATGAATGTGCGGCTGGGCTATAACCACCGCGGC
>JAPLMV010000307.1 GCA_026386835.1 Planctomycetota bacterium
ATGTCTTATCTGCAGATTTGAGGGCATTTATAAAAGAGACTATATTTGCATCATTTGTAATTTGCTGCATGCCTGCCGGTGCTTGGGCCAGTACCTTAAAATACGGCTCGTCCGCCGGGCCAAGCAGCGGCTCCATCGCCAGGATCAACTGCAGCTTGTAATATTTGTGGACATCGTCTCTAATGCCGCCAATTTTGTCCTGGAATATGTTACCCATTTCCCTGTAGAGCAGAATGCTTTTAGGGTTCATGGGAATCCCCTGGTCACGAAGCAGTTCATAGCCGTTTTTGACCCACTGCCACCTTTGTTCCGGTTGTGAGGGCGGTATCGCTACGGAAATATTGTAGGCCATATTCCATGCCTGAAATGCCCAAACGGCAGAAAAACGCGGCTGGAGTGTGGTTATCCATTCTGCAAGCTGTTTTGCATCAAAAAATTGTCCCTGTTCCTTGAGCTTGTCGGCCCTCATCCAGAGCACATCGACCACCAGGCCGCGGAAAGATCCCATAGCTACGGTCGCAAACGCCAGCGAAGGCGGAGCATTTTTCAGCGGCTCATTACTTATCAGTTTCATTTCCTGTCGCTGGGAATTTATGTAATCAAGCTGCATACCCGCGGCAATAATCAAAAAGACCGCGAGTATAACACAAACAACTGAAATAATTTTGTCACGCAATAGCATATTGGAATTTGAAATTCGAAATTTATAAATCAGATTGTAATTTTAGCGATTTCCTTTCTGCTGAAAATCAATAATGCAATCGCAAGCAGCAAAAGGGCTTTAATGCAAACCATAATGCCAAAGACTTCCGCAACAAGGGACCAGTCCAGAATTCTCGCGGGAACGAGATAATCGACCGGGTTTAATTTATCAAACTGAGGTAAAAGCATGACAACCGGCACGGCGGTGTAATTATATATGATGCCTGCACCTTCACCAAAAAAATCAAAGGATTCGGCGACAAAACCGCTGATGCTTGCGATAAAGAAAACGACCAGACAAAGCAAAATAGCCACAGGAAAAGACAGAAATGTCGAGGCAAGTATTCCCAGGCAGGCCAGGAAAATCAGGCGACAGAGAAGCAGGAGAACCGACCTGAAAAAATTTCCGTTGAAGGTACCGATTTTATAAAGCAATTCCAGACCGTCGCCGGGAGGGAAAATAACAACCGTATTATTGAGGGGCACATTAAGGAAACCGACAGCCAGATAACCATCCTTTGCGACGGCATCACCGGGGATTTCTATTTCATAGAAGGTTCTGATGGTATCTTTGCGGTCAAATGCATATATATCATAAGGCAGCTGCCGGTCGTCTCCGGCAAACCATCTGCCGTATACCAGCGAATCAGGCGGGTTAACAGAAACATCGTATTTGAATCTTATGAACAGACTCTGGTTCGGCTCTGAAGCTCTGACATCGCTGAATTTCCAGATTATTTCATGCCCGACGGCGGCGGCCCTTTTCTCAAGTTTTTTCTGATTTGTGAGCCACACCATATACTTGTCGTTTGCGGACTTGCTGGCGAGCACATCCGGAGGCAATTGCCCGTCTTTTTTAAGCTTGGCGTATTCTTTCTCGACTTCTTTGGAAACGTCTTCCTCGGCCGGTATTACTGTGGCGCGGGCGGTAAAAAACTCGTTTTTCAGGCGAGTTGTTTCGGCGATATCCGTTTTGAAATATCGCGGGGTGAAAATGACGATTGTGTATATCACAGCCGAAAACATTGCAAGCAAAACCACGTTCAGCAATAGCACCCCGAGAAGTTTGCCCAGAAGAAACTGAAAGCGGCGAATAGGTTTTGTAATGACCGTGTATATCTGCATCTGCTTTATGTCGTTTGTAACAGAATAAACCGAAGTGATTATTGTCAGCAAACACAGCAATAAACTGGTTAGCGAAAAACCGTAGCTTATAAAAGTCTGGAGTCTGCCCTTTATTGTGCCGTCACCTGTCATGGAAACACCCATAACAGGCAGCAGGACAACAAGCAGAACTATAAAGACCGCTGCGATCTTCATTCGCAGTGCCTGCCTAATTGTATTTAAGGCAACAGCCCAGATGCTGTGCATTACTGCAATCTCCTTATCAGCGGCAAAAAATATTTAACATAGAAATCGTGTTTTTCAATACGTTTCCGCTGTCTGCAAAACTACATGCCGTCTTCTGTGAGCCCGTCTAAAATGCTCTTGCTGGTTTGCTCTTTTTCGTCCGTCTCTGTTTCAAGCTGCTGTGCCTTTGCGTTCTTATCCGTAACTACCGGCTCGGTTGCGACCGGCTTTGGCTGCTCGGTTAATTTACTCAGCAACTGCTCGTCAGGTTTTGTTTGATACTCTTTATCTGCGGCGACAGGCCCCTTATGGGCAGGCTGAGTATCTGTCTGTGCGGATAACTTTTGTTCGATGGGATTAGCGGTTCGACTCTGCTCACCACCTGCCGAAACAAGTTTATCGAGTATGCTTTCCCCGGCGGTGAGAAAATTGCCGATTTGAGTGGTGCTGACGGCGCCGCTTGTTGGCTGCGACTGCTGCTGAGCCGCAGCAACGATTCTAATGAAAAATGTTTCGAGCTTATCCATCGGCGAGGTTACGACACAATCGGCCTGCTCGCTGCTGACTATCTGCTTTATCCTCTCGACGGCCATATCGCTGATATGGCCTGTCGTAATCTGTGTTTTGTCGCTGCGCTGAAGCAGTTCCTTGACTTTTCCTTCGGACTGGATTTTGCCGCCATAGAGTATTGCGATTCTGTCGCATACATCCTCGACATCGGCAAGAAGATGGCTGCAAAGCAAAATTGTCTTGCCGCGTTTTGCAAGCTCGATAATGAGGTCTTTTATCTGCCTTGTCCCGATGGGGTCAAGGCCGGTCGTCGGCTCATCCAATATCAAAAGGTCGGGGTCGTTAATCAAGGCCTGTGCCAGGCCGATTCTTCGTGCCATACCCTTTGAAAAAGTTCCGACAGCTCTGTTGGCAACGGCCTTTAGTCCAACCATATCGAGCAGAGACTCGATTCTCATTTTTCGCACTTTTGAGGGGAGTTTGAACAATCTGCCGTAAAATTCGAGCGTCTCACGGGCGCTTAAATATCTGTAGAGATAAGATTCTTCAGGCAGAAATCCTATCCTGGCGCTGATTTTGGGGTCGGTTGCATTGCCGCCGAGCACCACGGACCTTCCCTTTGTGGGGTGAAGAAGACTGAGCAGTATCTTAATGGTGGTTGTTTTTCCTGAGCCGTTTGGGCCAAGCAGACCAAAAATTTCATTGTAGCGGATTTTCAGGCTGAGGTCTTCGACAGCACAGACCCTGTTGCGGCCCCACCAGTCGGCGAAAACCTTTGTTAAAGAAAACGTCTCAATAGCATATTCCATATTTAGTATCTCTTGTTTCTCCACAGGACACCTTCCGGTGGTATCTCGTATCTTGAACAAGATACAATTTAATTGTGCGGTTCGTGGTCGAGATCTTCGCCGTAGCGGACAAGTCTGGCGCTGTTAAACACGACAATCAACGAACCGGCAAAATGCAGGACTGAAGCGTAAATCGGAGTAAGCCAGCTCAGGCCTGCTGCAATAACGCCCAGAACAATAAACAGGCCGCCAAAACCGAGGTTCCAGTTGATGATTCTTCGAGTCTTACGCGAGAGTTTTACAAGGAAAGGCAGCCGATTCAGGTCGTCGCTGAGCAGCGCTATTGATGCGGAGTTTATCGCTACATCGCTGCCGGCAGCCCCCATAGCGATACCGAGGTCCCCTGCCGCCAGTGCCGGGGCGTCATTTATGCCGTCACCGACGACAACAACTGTATGGCCGTCTTTTTTGATCTGTTCGACAATCGAAAGTTTATCCTGAGGCAGGCAATTTGCTTTAAAATCGGTGCAGCCGAGCTCGGCTGCAACGCGGTTTGCAACCTCGTTTCTGTCGCCAGTGAGCATTGTTATTCTCTTTATTCCGATATTAAGCAGTTCACTGACTGCGTGACGTGCCTGGGGTCTGGTTTTATCCTGCATACCGATCCAGCCGATACATCTCGAATTTTTGGCGACATAAAGAGTGCTGTAGCCCTGTTCCTCGTGCATAGTCGGGCCAGTAATATTGTTCATATCAACATTATTTTCCTTCAGGAAGGTATCTCTGCCGACAATGACCCCTGCCGAATCGACCGAGGCGGTAACACCTTTGCCAGGGGTCTCCATGAAACCATCCATCGGCGGCAACGTGAGGTTTGCTTCTTTTGCCACTTCCTGCAGTGCCCTTGCGGCGGGGTGCTTGCTCATCTGCTCAGCCGAGGCGGCAACTGCCAATAGCTCAGCAGGGTCGATATTCTCGGCAGGCGTCAACTTAGTTACATAAAGCCTGCCTGTGGTTAATGTACCTGTTTTATCGAATACTATAGCGGTGATTCTGCCGGCAACTTCGAGGTCGGCGACGTTTTTAACAAGAACGCCGAGTCGGGCCGATGCCGATATTGCGGCAACCATTGCCGTAGGCGTTGCCAGAATCAGGGCACACGGGCATGAAATAATAAGTATTGTAATTGCGGAATTTACCTGGCCTGTGAAAAACAGGACTATGCCGGCTATCATTAAAATCGTCGGCGTGTACCATTTGACATAGCGGTCGATAATCCGCATGATGGGAATCTTGGTGTGCTCGGCTTCCATAATTAAAGTCTGTACTTTACCGAGCGTCGTGTCTTTGCCGGCCTTTGTAACAGTGATATCGAGCATGCCTGTCAGGTTGTTTGTACCCGCAAAAACTTGCATACCAGGTACTTTATCGACAGGCAAAGATTCGCCGGTGATTGTGGCCTCGTTGACGGAGCTAAGACCCCTGAGAACCTGGCCGTCAGCGGGGATGTTGTCGCCGGGGCGGACCCGGATACAATTGCCAGGCTCAAGGTCACTGACCTTTATCTCCTTTTCGCTGCCGCTGGGCTGGATTAGATTTGCCCTTGTGGGCGTCAGTTTTATAAGAGATTCAATGGAGGCACGGGCGCCGAGAGCGGTTCGGCTTTCCATCAATTCACTTAAGAGCATAAAGAAAGCAACGATGCCCGCTGTCGTATAGTTCTCCGTGGCAAAGGCGGCGATTATGGCCAGCGCCACCAGTTCATCCATGTGCGACTGTCTTTGTATAATGCTTTTTATTGCGTGCAGAACAATCGGAGCACCGAGCAGTATCGCAGCGACCATGGCAAGAAACTCTGGGTTGAAGCTGCCTTTACCGTATATAAATCGTGCAATGCTGCTGCTTATAAGCAGCACACCGCCGGCCAATGTCCCCACCATCGCCAAACTTACGCGGATCTGTTTGCCGTGAGTATGCTCGACTGCCAAATCTTCCTTAAAATGTAAATGTTGATGAGCCATAATTTAGTAGTTAGTAATTTGTAAGCGGCTATTTTCCTTTTACTGGTTTTGGTTTTATTGCAGGGTCTCTATTGAGCATAACCCTTATTTCAGAACCTTGCGTGCCTTCGGTCGGCTGAATAATTATCTTCTCATTGATGTTGCCAAGCACATACTCGATGGCGTCCTGATATATCTTTTGAATAACAAGCTGCGGCCTCTGGCGGTATTGCGGCAATAACTGTTGAAGATAGTCCGCGCTGGCTTTGGTTGTTTCAACAACTTTCGTGCGGTAAGCCCTTGCCTGTGCGATTTTCTCCTGAGATGCACCAGCGGCCTGTTCCCACAAAAGCTCTTTTTGCTGTTCGCTTGCATTCGTATTTTCAATCGCAGCCAAAAGTTCGGACGCCACTGGACCGGCGGCCTGGTTCATCGCGTTTTCCGCATACGTCCGGGCTTCACTGACTGCCTTTTGGCTGTCCTGGCTTGCCTTTATGGATGCCAGAAACGCATAATCAACCTGACGAGGCCAGGTAACATCTGTAAGCTGAATCGAGACGACCTTTATGCCGCTTTGAATTTTGTCGAGCTTGTCCTGGAGTAATTTTGCCACGTGTTTTGGTATTCTGTCCTGGCTGGAAATGGCTTCGTCGATGGTGTAGTTGACCATTGCGGAGACGATAGAATCTTCCACAAGGTTCCGCAGAACAGGTGTCAAACTTTCCGATATCACGTCAAAATAAACCTGTCCCGGCTTAATATTTTCGACATAAACATTTTTAAAGAACCGTTCGGGGTCATCTATTTTATAAGTAAGCTGCCATTTGCAGTGGATGATGTTGTAGTCGCTGCCCTGCGAGCCGGTGAGCTGAAGCTGCTTTTCATTGCGTGTAATGCAATAGCCGTCTTTCAAAGGATTTAAC
>JAPLMV010000120.1 GCA_026386835.1 Planctomycetota bacterium
TTCCCTGTGCCGGAACATTTCATTATACAGGGCAAGAACCGGCAGCTGCAGGCAGATTGAAGAGCCAAAGGGGTAATTATCAGCGGTCTGTTTTTGCGTTTAAGAAGATTATAAACAGCCAGCGAGGCTGTGAAGAACAAACTATGAATTATTTAAGAACTGCGGTGCTGGGAATAAATGATGCAAGCTGCGTTTTGCTCGAAACGGCATCGAAAATTCCATACTTCCAGATTCAGGCCGTTGCCGACAAGGACACCAAGCTGGCTGAAAAAATCGCAGCCCAATACCATTGCACTGCTTACGACGACTATCGTCAACTGATTATCCAAAATCAGTTCGACTGCCTGCTGGTTGCGGCTGGGATGCACAGTTGTGACGAATACGTACGGATGGCGATGAAGAAAAAATGCAATATTCTCAAGCTTTCTCCACCGGCGAGAAATTTTGAGGAAGCAGCGGAATTTGTTTTGCTGGCTGAAAATGAAAAGGTGAAATTTGCCGTCGCCAACCCTGGGCGTTTCTCCGCCTGTTTTACCGCTTTGAACCAGTTTATACAGCAAGGCGGAATCGAACAAATATTCCTGATAACCGCTGTTTACGCTGCTGGGAATCATAATTTTGCACCGTGGGAAACCGACCCGAGGCTTTCCGGGGGCGGGGTATTGCTGCGAAATTCGTATCAGCTAATAGACCAGTTGATGTGTAATTTTGAAATACCGCAGCATGTTTATTGTCTGACGACCAACCAGGCGATGGACAAAAAGCAGCGACTTTACCTGACAGAGGATATTGCAGTTGTAACACTGAAATTTTCCGACACCTGTTTCGGCAGCCTGCTGGCGTCAAGGCAGGCCGGCATCGGAACTGAAAAGCAAATCATAAAAGTCTATGGCAAGGATAAAATTCTTACCGCCGGCGATAAACAATTCAGCGTCTGCAACGGCATGGGGCTAATCAGCGAACAGTACAGCTACGACGAAAATCCGTCTGATAGTACAAAAAAAGTTTTGGAGAACTTTGCTCTTGGCATATTAATGCCCGATAAAAATAGGATTTGCAGCAGCGCCGGCGAGAATTTAAGGAATATGGCATTGATTGAATCGGCGTACCTTTCGGCTCGAACCGGTATGCCGGAGGAACCTGCGAGAATTCTGCGAATGGCACAAGTCGAGCCAACAATCCTCTGGCCTGCCGCAAGCAGGTAAAAAAATAAATGAAGGCTTGACAAATAAAAGGGCAAATAATAGAATGTGGACGTAGTTTACCAGTCAAATTATTGTTTAATTACTTACTTTTGGAGGTTCCTTATATGGAAGACAGCAAGAAAAAACCGGTTATGATCGGCGTAGTTGTTGTGTGTCTGATTGTGGCGGCTGTGGTGTTCATTAAAACATCCTCACAAGATTCCGCTTCCACAGCTAATAGCCAACAGACGATATGGATAAAGTGCACAGCCTGCGGGGCCGAGTATCAGATAGATTCGGAGAAATTTAACCTTGCGATGGAGAAAAGTACCGCACCACTCTCGACGCAGGCATCTGCGCTGGTCTGTGAAAAATGCAGCAAGGAAAGTGCTTACAGGGCTGAAAAATGTCCAAGATGCGAAGCGATTTTCATTGTAGACAGCACAGGCATATGTCCCAAATGCGGCCTTGGCGGGCCGGAAGGTAAGAAAAACGCGGCAGCGGAGAAAAAGTGATAACCGGCCCTTAAACCAGTTGATTTGTCAATACAAGCCCGACTTAAATTAAAGTCGGGCTTTTTTTTTGCATCGCATACCATCTAAAGTTTTATCTCGGACTATAGGGCGACATCGTCGGCTGTCATTATAAAAACTCTGATGATTAATAATTGGCAAATAATCAATAGAAAATAGTCGGCAATCGACTTATAATGCCGCCGTGAATAAAAAGGAAGTAAAAATATTAACTGAGCGTGTTGAGCGTGATTTTCTGCCGTTTGTTCGCAGGCCCGGCAGATATATAGGCGGTGAGATAAATCAAATCAAAAAAGACCTCGCCGGCTGTAATTTAACCGTAGCCTTATGCTTCCCTGATGTGTATGAAGTGGCGATGAGCTATACGGGCCTGTCTATCCTGTACGATATTTTAAATAAAATCGGCGATATGGCAGCGGAGAGGGTCTTTGCGCCGTGGCATGACGGCGAAAAAATACTGCGCGAAAAACAAATCCCGCTGTTTAGTCTTGAATCAAAGGCGTCGCTGAAAAGCTTTGATATTGTGGGTTTCAGCTTAACCAATGAACTGTGTTATACCAATGTCCTTAATATGCTTGACCTCGGCGGGCTGAAAATCAAAAGCAGCGACAGGAGCGAAAACGACCCGTTGATAAT
>JAPLMV010000062.1 GCA_026386835.1 Planctomycetota bacterium
GCTTTGTGTCGGCGTCGGCCTTTTGATTATTTCAAGCTTTTTTACTGACTGGTCTTCTCGAATACATGCTCAGCAACAAAAATAGGGGTATTTGACACTACTCCCATCGCAATCGCATCCGAAGGTCGTGAATCTATTTCGATGATTTTCCCGTTTGTGTTCAAATATATCGTCGCATAAAAGGTATGATTTCGCAGGTCGTTTATCACTATCTTTTCTATGTTTGCACTCAATCCTTTTATTACATTGTCTAATAAATCGTGAGTCATCGGGCGGGGGGGCTTGAGACCTTTCAGACGCCTGTCGATTGCGAAGACCTCGTATATCCCGATAACTATCGGAAAACTCCGCAGGCCGTATCGCTCCTTCAAAACGATTATCTGCTGGTCGGACGTTTCATTTATTACTATCCGCGATAATTCAACTTCCACATCCATTTTTAAACCATCCTTCTTTTAACTCAACCTTTCAGCTCAAGCAGGTGCTTTTCGATGGTTCTTAACTGTTCGGCTATCTCTGCCAGTTTGCCCCTGGTCTGCTCGACGACGTCGGCCCGGGCCTTATTAACAAAATTCGGGTTTTCCAATTTGGCTTCAATGCCGCTTTTAAGTTTTTCGAGCTGCTCTTTCTGTTTTTCCAGCCTGCTGTGCTCGGCCTGCGGGTCTATCGCCTCGTGAAGATAAATCTGCATCTGCTCGACAATGGTTGCAGCGGCGTTTTTCGGTTTGGCGTTTGCCCTTGAAGCCGAAAATTCCTTCAGACCCGCCAGATGGCATATAAGGCCTGCGTTTTGATTTAGGATATCAGCAACATCCTGCGGCGAATTTGCCGATGCCGTTAGTTTTTCACTCGGCACTTTATTGTACTGACTTCTCAGGTCGCGTATCGCTCTTACGGCGGCCTGTGTAATATCAATCTGTTTTTCAGCGTTGGTGTCTATTAAGGAGTCTATTTTTTTCGGCCACAGAGCTATAACAAGGGCGGCGGATTTTTCGCTATCTGCAATTCCATTAAGTTTTCGCACCGGCGATATTTCATTTAACTTCTGGAATATCCCTTCGGTTATGAATGGCACAAACGGGTGTAGCAGCCGCAGCGTCTGGTCGAGTACGAACGCCAAAATATTCTGTGCTGTCGGCTTTTGTTCCTTGTCCTGCATCCTCGGCTTTATCCATTCGAGATACCAGTCGCATAAATCATTCCAGAAAAATTTATAAATCACCATCAGCGGTTCGCTGAATTTGAATTCCTCAAGCGACTTTGTCGTTTCCGCAATCGTCTGCGTCATACGCGACAAAATCCACCTGTCGGTAATAGTCATCCTCGCCTTGTCGAATTTCTCCGGCTCGATACCCTCCAGATTCATCATCGCAAACCGCGATGCGTTCCACAGCTTATTGCAGAAGTTTCGGCCTATATCGAATTTCGGCGATGTATTTGCCGTTCGTCCGTCCGGCAGTTTCATCTGTTCCACGGGCATCCGAACGTCCTGCGTGTCGGTGGTCATGCTCGCAAGCGTAAACCGCATCGCATCGGCCCCGTGGCTGTCGATTGCGACTAAGGGGTCGATACCGTTGCCAAGACTCTTTGACATCTTGCGGCCCTCGCCGTCCTGTATCATTGCGTGAATGAACACATCCTTAAACGGTATATCGCCTGCACAGTATTGCCCCATCATCACCATTCGCGAAACCCACAGGGTGATTATTTCCCTGGCCGTGCAAAGCACATCGCCCGGATAGAACGTCTTGAATTCCGGTGTTTCGTCCGGCCAGCCTAATGTGCTGAACGGCCAAAGCGCTGAACTAAACCACGTATCGAGAACGTCGGTATCCTGAACAAGGTCGTTGCTGCCGCACTTGTCGCATTTTTTGGGGTCTGTGATGCCGCTGTTGATTTGGCCGCACTTCTGACAATACCAAATCGGGATTCGATGTCCCCACCAGAGCTGTCTGCTTATCGGCCAGTCGCGCAGATTCTCAAGCCAGCTTTGATATGTCTTTGCATAACGTTCCGGTATAAATCTCAGCCGCCCGTCAAGCAGCGGCTTCAGCGCCAACCCAGCCAGAGAGTTTATCGGCACATCTGTATTCTCAATCAGACCTTCACCAAATTTTTCCGCAAGGTGCGGAATCGGTTTTTTCACCGCTATATACCACTGGTCGGACAAATACGGCTCGATGGGTACATGGCTGCGGTAGCTGTGCCCGATTTCGTGGGCATATTCCTTAACATCTTCAAGAAGATGTTCCTCTCTGAACCACTCGATAACAGCTTCGCGGGCCTCGAAACGGTCCAGCCCGATTAAAGATTGTGCTTCAGCTTCTGTTGCATCATCCCAGCCGAACCTGTCGCTGATGCTTCCGTCCGGCGCCATTATATTGATAACTTCCAGCCTGTGCCGCTGACCTATCTCCCAGTCGTCCGGGTCGTGGGCAGGCGTAACCTTCAAAAAGCCGGTCGAGAATTTTGCCTTTACATCCTCACTATCAGGATTGGGCAGCACAACATGCTCATCGGCTATTATCGGGATAATCCTGCCGACGATTGGAAGCCGAACCTTTTTACCAACTAAATATTTTGCACGTCCGTCCGATGGGTTCATCGCAATCGCCGTATCGCCCAGCATTGTTTCAGGCCGCGTCGTTGCCACCGTTACATACTCGATGCGTTTGCCTTCGATTTCGACCGGCTCGACCAGCGGATACCGCATATACCAGAAATGTCCCTGAACAGTCTGGTGCTCGACCTCGTCATCTGCCAATACCGTCTGCGTAGCCGGGTCCCAGTTCACAAGTCTCTTGCCGCGATAAATCAACCCATCCTTAAAGAGCTTGAAGAATGTCGCACGCACTGCCTTTGCGCAAGTCTCATCCATCGTAAATCGCGTCCGCTCCCAGTCGCATGAACAGCCCATCGCCTTCAACTGCCCGATAATCTGCACCTCATATTCGTCCTTCCATGCCTGCACGCGAGCGATGAAATCCTCTCGTTTAAAGTCCGTCCGCTTTTTATTTTCCTCCGCCAGGATCCGTTTTTCGACGACGGTCTGCGTTGCGATGCCTGCGTGGTCTGTCCCCGGCATCCAGAGCGTATTATACTGCTGCATCCTGTGGAAACGAATCAGCACGTCCTGAAGTGTGTTGTTGAGCGCATGGCCCAGATGAAGCGCCGCCGTCACATTTGGCGGCGGTATTACGATTGTGTAATTTTTTTTCCCCTTACCGCCGTCTGCTGATGCCTCCGCATGGAAATACCGCCCGCCGACCCAGATTTCGTTGACCCGGCTCTCAAGGGTTTTGGGTTCATAAACTTTCGAAAGCTGTTCTGTCATTGTCTTTGTCCGTTTTTTACAATTATCAATAAAAAATCTCCGGCGAAACACCATATCCGCCGAAGATTTATCTTAATAAAATCCAATAACAATGTAAAGCAATCTATTACCCGCCAAAACTTTTGGCAGGCAGCCTTATCTTCTATCAGCTATCTGCTCTACGCTATTTTTGGATTTTGGCAGATTTAGCAATAAAATTAGTGAAAAATAATTTGGCGTTATTATAATTTAAGGCAGGTTTGATATTCTACCTGTGGCAGAGCTATTGGAAATGAGGCCCAGCGGTGTAGCTGAGCAATAATATACACGGTTATATGGGAAATCCCAGTTCAGTGTATCTGAAGGGGATGTTTTCTGTCCGTTCCGTGGACGGCAGTGAAAGATTACCGACAAAACATAAAATGGAGTAACTGTCAATGAAACCAATTAAAGTAACAGTCTGGAACGAATTCAGACACGAAAAAATCAATGAAAAAGTAAAGAAAATCTATCCCGACGTAATGCATGCCGTCATTGCTAACAGCTTAAACAAGGCAGAAGGCATTAAGGCAGTAACGGCCACCCTTGACCAGCCCCGGCATGGCCTGACCGACAAGGTTCTCGAAAATACCGACGTCCTCATCTGGTGGGGCCACATGGCACACAACGAAGTTGCCGACGAGGTCGTGGAAAAAGTTAAAACAAAAGTCCTCGAAGGAATGGGCCTTATTGTCCTGCACTCAGGCCATTTCTCCAAAATATTTCGCTCGCTCTTAGGCACCAACTGTTCCCTCCGGTGGCGTGAAGATGGCCAAAAGGAACGCCTCTGGAACATTGAACCGGCACACCCGATTACCGAGGGCATAGGCGAATATATCGAACTGCCGCATACCGAAATGTATGGCGAAAGGTTCGATATCCCCACACCTGACAAACTCATTTTCATCTCATGGTTCGCCGGTGGCGAGGTATTCCGCAGCGGCTGCACATGGCAAAGGGGTCACGGCAAGATATTTTACTTCCGCCCAGGCCACGAAACATTCCCAATCTTCCACGACCCGCAAATAATCAAAGTAATCACCAACGCCGTACGATGGGCAAAACCGACAATTATGAAAAAGGACAGTTGCCCCAATTCACCGGCATTGGAAAAAATATAATAAAACTTTTACAAAGGAGCAATGTCTATGATCAGACTCGCAATAGCCGGCACCGGTGGAATGGCAGTGGCTCACTACATGGGCTACTCAGCCCAGAAGGGCGTCAAAGTAACCGCCTGCTGTGACGTAATTGAAAAAACCGCCCGCAACTTTGCCGAACGTTTCAACATCCCAGCTGTTTATACCGATTTCAACCAAATGATTGCCGCCGAACCGCTTGACGCCGTTGCCATCAGCGCAAGCGACGCCGCTCACGCCCCCCTGGCACTTGCTGCGATAAAAAAAGGCCTGCATGTGATGTGCGAAAAACCGCTGGCGACAAATGCCGCCGATGCGAAAAAAATGGCCGCCGCCGCCAAAAAATCAGGCGTCATCAACATGGTCAATTTCTCCTACCGTCGTTCTTCCGCACTACAAAAGGCAAGACACCTTGTCCTCGCGGGCAAGCTCGGCAAAGTAATCCACGTTGAAGCAAGTTACCTGCAATCATGGCTGCCCAGTACTGTCTGGGGCGACTGGCGAAAAAGCAAAGCCTGGCTTTGGAGACTCTCTAAAGCCGCCGGCAGTGGCGGTGTCCTCGGTGACGTAGGCTGCCACATCATCGATTTCGCCACTTTTGCTGCCGGCGACATCGAAAATTTATGCTGCCGGCTAAAGACCTTCGAAAAGGGCGTAAAAGGCAATATATACAAGGGCTACACCCTCGATGCCAACGATTCAGCCACCATAAATGTCATGTTCAAAAATGGAGCCATGGGCGTAATCGACACCACCCGCTGGGCAACAGGCCACGCAAACAGTCTCTACCTGAAAATTTACGGCACAAAAGGCGGCTTAGAAATCGACCTTGACGCCGCTTACGACAAATTAAGAGTTTGCCTCGGCAATGATATTCACAAAACAAAATGGAAAACAATATCCTGCGGAAAAGGCAAAGACAATTACCGCAGATTCATTGAAAGCATCAAAACAGGAATTAACGATTCCCCGACCTTCGCCGAAGGCGCAAAAGTCCAGCAATATCTCGACAGTTGCTTTATTTCCGATGAACAGAAAATGGTGGTTAAGGTCTAAAAGCATCGAGAATTAAAAGCGGCAGGTACATTTTTTTTCGGTACAATCATCCAATTGAATGTTGACATCGCGTTGGAACTATTGAATAATCGACCATGAAAATATTTAAACTGTCTGACCCCGTCAGAGGTCTTTTGGAGCAAACCTAAGTGTTGCGCTTAAGATTAAAATTTGGGTCTGTCGATTAGAAATCATTTTTTAGTAAAGGAAATTCAATGATTCCCACTAACAAGGAACGTTTGCAGATGCTCCTGGATGGGTCTGTGCCGGATATTCCTCCCCATTTTGAATTACTTTTTCAGATTGAAAAAGAGATGTTCGGTTTAGATTGGCGAAACGTCCGAGAGCGGACATATAATACGGCTGAAGCGAGACGGGATGCTTTGGAAAACTTTCATGCCGAAATATGTGCGCGCCTGATTGAGGAATTTGGCTGGGCAGCGGTGCCGGCTCTGTATGAGGAAGGGGTGGATGAAATTCACGCTATCCGGCATCTAAAAAAGTGCGTCGGAGACCGGGCATTGGTAGTTGCTTTCAGTGGCAGTGGCGTTTTCTGGATGCCGACAGGTGAAGAGATGATGGATTTTGTGGTCATGCTTTTCGAACGTCCCGATGAGATGCATACGAAGGCACGGAAAAAGTGCGAGGCCGCAAAAGAACTATCTAAACGCCAAGTCGATGCAGGAGTTGATTTTATTGTACAAAATACCGATTTTGGTTATAACAAAGGACCGTTTATCTCGCCCCGGCATTTTAAAGAGTTTGTGACACCTTACATGACCGAAATTATCAGTGTCATGCATGACTTGAAGACCAGGGTAATCCTGCATTCAGATGGCGATTTACGTGCCATATTGGACCAGATATATTCAACTGGAATTGATGGTTATCAATCGGTTGACCCACAGGCCAACATGGATATAAAGGCAGTGCGCGAGCAATATCCAGACTGGCTGCTGATGGGCAACGTCGCGTGTAATCTGCTGCAGGATACGGATGAACAAAAAATTCGCAGTGCGGTTGACTACTGCATGGAACATGGCGGGGTCGGCAGGAGATACATTTTTTCGACATCCAACTGTATCTTCGCCGGCATGCCGCCGGAAAATTACAAAATTATGCTTGATGAATATCACCGTTATTGTATGAGGAATTTCTGATGAAAGCGGCTTATGATGACCGTTACCTTGCCGTAATGGGGCTAAGTCCAACCCGGATACCTCACCAAGAGTATTGGTCGTGTCCTGATGCGGAGACTTATCTGACAGGGATAGATTACTATGAACATCCTCGCACATGTCGGCTCAGACTCAAGGAACTGTACCCTGAGCTGGATTTGCCCATCCCGCAGACAGATAAGGCCATACCGCGTCCGACGCTGGGGAAAGATGGGATTACCAGCAATTCCGAC
>JAPLMV010000319.1 GCA_026386835.1 Planctomycetota bacterium
TTATAATATCTTTTGGATGCATCCAGTCGAAATGGAACAGCCTTTGGAAAAACGGATTATAAATAACCAAAGCAAGGAATATAACCGCTCCTGCTGTTACATAAGCCAATGCCCTGTTGGGTATTAAAAAAGTTGAAAAAACGCTTCTTGTCCAAGACCGATTTGTTAAAATCAGACAGACGTTTGACACAACCAGCGTGATAAATGCAAGGGTTCTGGATGAAGCTTCGGTCTGCCCACTGTTTATCGCTATCTTAAAAACTACGACGACAACCAACAGAGAAAACAATCCCTGAATGGCGCTTAAAATCAACAGTTTCCTGCCGAAAAGCGATTTTTTGGGGTCGCGAGGCCGCCTGCTCATAATGTCGGCTTCCTCCTGTTCCGATTCGAAAACAATGGAGCACACAGGGTCGATTATAAGCTCAAGAAAAACGATATGTACCGGATAAAGTATTATAGGCCAGTCAAAAATAACAGGAAGCAGTGACATGCCCGCTATTGGGGTGTGGACGCTGATGATATAAGCGATGGCCTTTTTGAGGTTGTCGAAAACCCGCCTGCCCATCCTGACGGCTTCTACCAGCGATGAAAAATTATCGTTCAACAATACCAAATCGGAGGACTCTCTTGCCACATCCGTGCCGCGTTCTCCCATAGATACTCCTATATGAGAGGATTTCAGAGCAGGGGCGTCATTAACGCCGTCGCCTGTCATCGCGACTATCTCGCCGTTTGCCTTTAGTGCATTGACGATTAGTAATTTCTGTTCGGGCACAACTCTTGCGAAAATGTTTACAGAACCGATACGCTTTTGAAGTTCCTGCGGTTTCATTTTTTCAAGTTCGCCGCCTGTGATGACCTGGTCCTGATTTTTTAGCCCGATTTGCTTTGCAATATTCATCGCGGTAACCGGATAATCGCCGGTAATCATTACGACGCGAATACCTGCGTTGCTGCATTCTTCGATAGCCTGGGGAACTGTTTCCCGTACCGGGTCAGCCAGCCCGATTAACCCGACAAATTCGAAATCAAAATCATGCTGAGACGACGGCAATTTCTGCTGCCTGTAAAACGCCTTGGCCACGCCCAGCACCCTTAGCCCATCACTTGCCATTTCGTTTATATGTCCGGCAAGTGCCTGTTTTTTCTCTGTGTTTAGGTGACAAAGGTCTGCGATGGCTTCGGGAGCACCTTTGGCTGAGACAACATATCCGTTGCCGTCGGGGTTTTCCCAGATATGCGACAATGCCATAATCTCCCTCGAAAGAGGATATTCCTCTACCAAAGGCCAGTTATGAAGATGCTCGGTGTTATAAAGGGTATTGTGTCCCAATTCCTTCAATGCCTTTTCCATCGGGTCAAAGGGGTCCTTTTTGCTGGCAAGGATGCCATATTCAACCAGTTCGTGGAATTTTTCCGGAAGACGAAAATTATTGTCCATTCTGACATCGAGAAATCGGCCATCGCTGAAAATCTTCTTTATGGACATTTTGTTCTG
>JAPLMV010000235.1 GCA_026386835.1 Planctomycetota bacterium
GTACAGTCAACATGCAGGCCTGTTGATGAATATCTGATGGAGCTTTTGATTTATCTTGATTGTCTTCGCAGGGCAAGTGCCAAACGTATAACTGCGGTTATCCCTTATTTCGGTTACGCCCGGCAGGACAGGAAAGATGAAGGCCGTGTCCCGATTACCGCAAAATTAGTGGCAAATCTTATTACTACAGCCGGTGCCGACAGGGTATTGGCGGTAGATTTGCATGCCCATCAGCTTCAGGGATTTTTCGACATACCGGTTGACCATCTTATGGGCGAACTGGTCTTGAGTAAATATTTCAAGGACAAAAGAATCAGCAACGCAGTCGTCGTCTCGCCTGATGTCGGCAACATCAAAACGGCGGCAAGATATGTCGCACACCTTGGAACTGAGCTTGCCATCATTTACAAAAGGCGTATCAGCGGCAGCGAAGTAAAATCGCAGGAAGTTATCGGAGATGTTGAAGGCAAGAATATTGTGATGTGTGACGATATTATAGCAACCGGCGGCACAATTTGCAGCGCAGCTAAGCTTATAAAGGAAAGAGGGGCCGGGAAAATTTATGTTGGCTCTACTCACGGTGTTTTTGCCGGCAAAGCCCTTGAATTGCTCAAGGATGCTCCCATTGAAGAAGTGATTGTGACGGACACGATACCATTGAGCGAGGAAGCAAAGAAGATCAAAAAAATAAAGGTTTTAACTGTTTCCGGAATGTTGGGCGAGGCGATTAAGCGGATTCATAGGGATGAGTCCATAAGCAGTTTGTTTAATCATAGGTAAATAAAGAGTTCCCTGGCAACAGGAATAACTGTTCGGGACGTGAAGTTAAAGTGAGGAAATCATGGACAAAACGTTGTTATTAAAAGCAGAAGTTCGAGAACAAAAAGGCTCAAAGTCGGCAGCGAAGATTCGCAAACAAGGTCTGATACCGGCTATTGTGTATGGGCACAAAAAGGACTCTGTGTCCATTTCGTTGCTGGAGCATGACCTTGTCGAGGGCCTAAAGCGAGGAACCAAAGTCGTTAACATTCAACTCGGCGAAAATAAAGAAACCGCTATTATCAAGGATGTGCAGTATGATTATCTTGGCAAGGATATTCTGCATGTGGACCTTATGCGTGTGGATGTCAGTGAGAAGGTTAAAGTTTCTGTGCGTCTTGAGCTTAAAGGCACTGCAAAAGGTGCAGAAGATGGCGGTATTATCGAGTCGCAGGTCAGCCAGATCGAAGTCGAATGTATGGTTACCGATATACCGTCTTCGATTCCTGTATCGGTCAAGGAACTCGGTGTCGGCGATTCATTGCACTCTCGCGATATCAAGCTGCCGGAAGGTGTTAAACTCGTAAGTGATCCAGACCAGTTGATTGCTGCCTGTAATGTAGTTCAGGAAGTTAAGACCACCGAAGAGCTCGAAACTGAGGCACCGACTGCTCCAGAGGTTATTACCGAAAGGAAACCCAAGGAAGGTGAAGAAGCAGAGGCAGGAGAGGAAAAGAAGGAGTAGTGTCATCGGCCTGTTGCGGTATATTTACGATTCGATTACAGCGTTATGCAAACAGATGACAGAAGTTAAAAAGAACGCTGTATGCAAAGCGGAATATGAAAACGATGCTATGGCTGAAATGAAAATGGTCGTCGGTCTGGGTAATCCTGGCGACAAGTATATTGATACCCGTCACAACATCGGTTTTTGCGTAATAGACGCAGTGGCGGCTGAATTGGACGTGGAAGTAAAGACAAGGAAGTTCAACGGCAGACTGGCAATGGCTGAGTTTGCGGGTAAAAAGTTAATATTGTTAAAACCATGGCAGTTTATGAATTGCAGCGGTCAGGTAGTTGCAACGTCGGCGGGTTTTTACAAGCTGCAGATAAGCGATTTGCTGGTGATAAGTGACGATATGGCCATTGAACCTGGCGTTATTCGAATAAGGGCCAAAGGCTCTTCCGGCGGTCATAACGGACTATCCGACATTATTGAAAAGCTTGGCAGCGATAACTTTGCCAGGTTGCGGATTGGTATCGGGCAAAGAGGCACAGATAATGCAGCGGATTTTGTACTTGATAAGCCGACAAAGGCCGAAAAGCCGCTGCTTGACGAAGCGATTGAAAGGGCCAAAAAAGCGGTTCTTTGCTGGATTGGAAACGGCATTGAAAAAACAATGAATGAGTTTAACAAAGTATAGCGTGTAGCGTACAGCGTATAGAAAAAAACTAAATGTTATCCGCTATTTTTTAAGGAGGTAATTGACTTGGAAACGGCAGTAAAGAAATTGTATGAAGGGTTGTTCCTTATTGATTCGGCTATTGCGGCATCCGACTGGGACGGTATTAACGCTCTTATCAAGAATATACTTGAAAAGAACGGTGCCGAGATAGTCTCGATGAGAAAATGGGACGAACGGAAACTTGCCTATGATATCAACCGCAAGAGCAGAGGGACATATATCCTTGTTTATTTCAAGGCCCCTGGCGGCAGTATTCGCATAATCGAAAGAGAGATTCGTCTTTCGGAGCGGGTTTTGCGGCTTTTGATTCTCAACGCTGAGATAATGAGCAAGGAAGACATCGAAAAGGATACCCCTTTGATGCTCATTGAAAAACAGAGTCGTCAGCCTATCGTTGCGGAACCGGCAGAGCAGGATGTGGAGATGCCTAAAAAACCGGTTACAGACGGGATAGAGGAATTTGCCGGGGAAGATGGAAATATCGACGAGACCGAACAGGGCGAATAGGACAAGATTTAGTTGTCGTGCGGTTCTTCGAAGTTAAGTTTTTCAGTTGTAACCGAAAACTGAATAGTGGAGTTAATTATGGCTAATTTTAACAAAGTTTTGCTGATGGGTAACCTGACTCGTGATCCGCAGTTGTCTTATCTGCCGAGCCAGACGGCTGTGGTTGACTTTGGACTGGCGACGAATCGCAAGTACAAGGGTCAGGACGGCAGCATGAAAGAAGATACATGCTTCGTAGATTGCCAGGCGTTTGGTAAAACAGCAGAAAATATAAATAAATACTGCAAAAAAGGCAACCCGTTGTTCGTGGAAGGTCGGCTTAAGTTCGATTCGTGGACGGCGCAGGACGGCACCAAGCGTTCAAAGCACAGAGTGACGGTTGAGAATTTCCAGTTCTTAGGCGGCGGTCAGTCAGGCGGGGCGCCGGCAAGCCAGGTGAGCCCGGCATCTGCTGAGGATCAGACATATCAGTCGGATGAACATGCTCAGGGACAGGGACAAACAGGAGACGATATTCCATTTTAATGAGTAGGTAGAAATGTGTTCGCAGGGTGTGAACAGTGAACTAATTAACGAGGAAAATAATGAGTCCAAGAAACAACACAAAATTTAAAAACAACAGTAACAACAAAAGAAAAACGAGCTTTTCAGGAGCACGTGAACAGACCCAATGCCGGTTTTGCAGGCGCGGAATAGACTATGTCGACTATAAGGACATCGAGACGATGAGCAAACTGCTGACCAACAGGGGCAAGATTTACTCTCGTAAGCGCAGTGGAAACTGTGCATCCTGTCAGCGAAAGGCGAAAAGGGCGATTAAACGCGCACGATTTATGGCTTTATTGCCGTTCACTGCGTAATAAAATAAAAAGAACACAAGTGCATAAGAGCATAAGTGCAAAAGAAAAATTGTGCGCTTAAGCACTTTTTTGGAGATTAAAAATGAAGATACTGCTTTGTGAAGATGTTGAAAAACTCGGGTTTCTCGGCGACGTTATTGAGGTCAAGGAAGGATACGCAAGAAACTATCTGCTGCCTCAAAGACGAGGTGTAATTCCCACAGAGGCGAATCTCCGTTCGCTGGCTGTGGAAAAGACCAAACATGCCGAGCAGAGATTGCGTGATCGCAAGAGACTCGAACAGACCGTAAAGGCTGTGGAAAATGCCGAAGCCGTCATCGCC
>JAPLMV010000195.1 GCA_026386835.1 Planctomycetota bacterium
ACCAAATCTGAAAAACCGTTCTTCCGCAATGCTCGTATCGCTCCATCCAATTGCCAGGGGGTCGTATTTGCGCCAGGATACATCAGATGCCACGAGAGATTGTTCTTCAGTATCGTCGCTGCCTTTTTATCGAGAACGCCCCCCACATCCGCCATTTCCATTACTTTAACGACATCTTCAATAACACTTTCCGGCTTTGTCCGTATTATCGCTACCTTACTGCTCATTTTTAATCCCTGCTCCTTCACCTTTTTGACTCATTCGCCATATAACACCCTGCTGCTTGAACGAATATTTTTTAAGCCAGTCGGACGTAATATATCCTGCAACCGGAGAAACTACATAAAAAGGCCGCTCACCAACAAGTTTATCGATATCCTGGTATTTGTCCATATTGTTTGCGGATGCATGCTCAGTAATAACTGTAACGCCTGTATATCTGCTCTTAACCTGCAGTTAATATAGAAGGGGATAAACCGTAGTGCCTTCGGCATAAATAATCGCATTGTCGCCGGCCGTCCTCAAGGCTTCTACGGCAAATCGTTCAGGCCCATTATTGCCGTTTTGCCACGGCATCAGAAAATACGCATAATCATCGCGGTAAGGAATCGTTCTTTTTGTCCCAAGATTAAAATGCGCTTTTTTCGCCAGGGTTGGAGCGACTGCATAAAAACAAACAGGAATTAACGCAAAAATCAGTGCTGCATAACCCAGATACATTCGATTATACTTTTTACTCAGATATTCAAATCCCGCTGCGAAAAAAATCGGTACAAGACAATAAAATGGAATAAAAAAGGCATATCTGTCCGGCACTGTGTATCTGGCCGCAAAGACAAAATACAAAAACAATACCGCCAGAAGCACATAAGTAAATGCTCTGTCGGTCGCAACTCGGCAGGCATAATAAAGCCCGATGAAAAAAAACAGGATATTCGGCGTAGGATAGTTAAGGCCAAAAAACATAAGGTTTTCCTTTAGCATCCGTCCCGTGATGCGCGTATTGAGTACCGCACTATTCCAGTTTTGACCAAAAACCGCCGAAGCAAAAGTTCCCGTAATATCACCGGTTTGAATTGCGGCCTTGATTATCAGATATTCATACGGCAGTGCGCCGAGCAGCCACAATCCCGCCGTTGCAGCTACATCGCTCCAGCGTATCCGTTTTTTGAACAGCAACCAAAAAATAAAAACAACATAACACGCCATTGCAATAGAAGCCCACACATGATTCGCAATTGCAAGGCCGTTTGTCACCGCCAGAAAATAGAGATATTTCTTTTGTTCCGTTCTGAAATACTGCAAAAGCAGCAGCAATTCAGTAATCAAAAACATTCCACCGAGCGTATATACCTCTGCAATTACCGCATGCTGCCAGAAGGTGTGTGATACCGCAAAAATGGCTGCTCCAATAATTGCCGGCCAGTTTGTACCCAGCCATAATCGAATCAGTAGAAACAGATTCGCTACTGCTATCGCAGCCGAAACCGCGGAAATCAGATTTATTCTGTACGCAAAATCACCAAACGGTATTTGTTTTACTGCTATGCCGACAAGATGATACAACGGGTGCGCAAGCGCAAGGCCGAGCCTGCCCTCAATGTCATTGTGCCATATTCGATATTGATACATCCCGCCATCCTGCCACATGGCACCAGGAGCGCAACTAATTACATAAAACACAATCGCCGCCGCAAGCACGACAAAATAATATAGTGCTGTATGCGTGTTTGTTTTTATGCTGCTATTGTCCTGCTGCATCCTACAACCTGTTTCTATAAACCTGGACGGTTCGTTTGTGCTCAAACTCTCTGCTTTGCCAAACTTTTTCACACTTGTCACCAAAAATTGTCGCAAAGTTATGAAGGTATGTGTACTCTACTGAATCCACGACAATTAATTTAACCTTATTATTCAATAGTAAATCCGCAAACTGCCGCTGCAATTCGTCGGGAGCAGTATTGTGTGTGAAATTCACCGCTATCAATACATCCGTGTCACACCCCCGCACATCGCCGAAAGTCCCTTTGTGGAATTCAATCTTTTTGTGAAGCGATTTAGCTGCCAGGACAACATTTTCATCCACATCAAACCCTGTTCTCTGCCTGACCTTAATCCTGGCCAGTATCTCCCCAAGCCCGCAGCCGATTTCAACTACGTTTACCAGCCCCTCTTTTTCTATCAGCTCATTGACATATCTGCAAAGTTCAAGTGCGTAAGGCCTGTGCTCAATCGGCATAGTGTGCCACTTATCAAAATGGAACAGACGCTGCAAAAACCAGTAGTAAGGCCGTTTTACTAAACCTTTTACAAATATTAAAAGTCCGCCATTGGTCTGTATCTGTCTATATGTATCCAGCGGCGAAATAATTTTCTTTATGATATACCCCATTAATTTTTCTACTGACTACTTCTTCAGTTTCTTTCTATCGGCAATATACCAGTCAACGGTAGCTTTCAGCCCATCATCGAAAGATGTCTTTGCTGTAAATCCAAAAAGCTTTTTCGCTCTTGTAGTATCAAGACACCTCCTCGGCTGACCGTCAGGCTTGGAGGCATCCCACTGAATCCGACCCTTGAAGCCGGTAATTTTGACAATTTTTTCAACAAGGTCCTTAATCTTTATCTCAAACCCGGCCCCGATATTGACAGGCTCGGGCCCGTTGAAAAATTCTGTCGCCAGCAAAATTCCCTCTGCTGCATCGGCAGCATAAATAAACTCTCGCGATGCCGTCCCTCTACCCCAGCATTCAATATTGTCTGCACCTGCCTCAATCGCATCCACACATTTTTTTATCAGCGCCGGTATAACATGGCTGCTCTGCGGGTCAAAATTGTCACGCGGGCCGTACAAATTTACCGGCAGCAAAAATATCGAATTAAAGCCGTACTCCGCACGATATGCCTGCGACTGAACAAGCAGCATTTTCTTGGCCAGACCGTACGGGGCATTGGTTTCCTCCGGATACCCGTTCCAGATGTCATCTTCCTTGAACGGCACCGGCGTAAATTTCGGATATGCGCAAACCGTGCCGATAGCTACAAACTTCTCAATATTGTTAAGCCGACCCTGCTCAATCAACTGCACGCCCATCATCAGATTCTTATAGAAAAATTCACCAGGATGCATGCGATTTGCGCCAATTCCTCCGACAACCGCCGCCAGATGAATAACTATGTCCGGCTTCATATCTTTATACATCCGAACAACCTCATCCATCTTTACCAAATCGTAGTCTTCTATCTTCGGCACAAGTATATTTTTGCAGCCTCTTCTTTGCAGCCCCTCAATTACATAACTGCCCAAAAACCCAGCCCCGCCCGTTACAACTATTCGCCTCTTTTTAAAAAAATCGCTCATCTTTTCTTCTTTCAATAACCATTCCTGAATGCTTCAAACCTGCTGCGCTCGCGGTTCAACTTTTACAAGGTTGGTCACCGTGTATGCAATAACTATAAGGATAAAAGGCATTATAGTGCACAGGAACCTCGCCTGCGCATATATAAGAGAATGCCCTGCTGCAAAAACCAAAAATACGATTACGGCATGAATTATTTCCGGCGGAAGATTTCGGCGAAATTTCACCAAAGGATATATGCAAAAAAGTACGGCACTCAGTAGTAATGCCCCGGGCACGATGTAAAGCAATTGCAGGGGATTCTGATACTTGTAGGAATATGGAAAGTTCAAAAAGAGCCTCGACACATTTGCAGCCCAGTTATAAACCATCTTGACCGGATGATTAACGATATTCTCCAATGCCTGTTTTTTCAGCATCTCATCCTGCTTCATAAAATCTACTTTTGCAAGCTCCTTAAAAAATGCCTTATGCCGGTACAGTTGCGGAACCGTCGCCACCTCAGCCTCCGATTTCCAATCCCCAAACTCTTCGGAATAGGGATTGGTCAGCCAATAAATCACCTGGCCGCTCGAATTTGCCCAGTAAAAAACCTTGCCGGTCAGTGAATATGTATAAAATAAATACGGCAAACAAAACAGCAGACCAATAGCATATACCAGTGATATCTTTCGACAAACAATACTCCACTTTGCCGCAATCAATCCCAACAGCAGCATAGCCAGCACCACATATCCGAAGAATACCTTTGTCAAGGCGGCAAATGCACAGAAAACCCCTGCCAGAAACATATAGCGGTATCGCCCCGTTTTAAACCATTTCATCATAAACATCGCAAAGACAACCACCAGCAGCCGTACAAAAGGATCAGTCAATAGATACTGCATTTCCGCATAGAAAGGCGGATACAAACCGAATACGTATGAGAAAAATAAACTCATTTTCTCCGAGGTATAGTTTCTAAGAATAACGAAAACAAAACATACCGTCAGGAACATAATAACAGGGTTGAGCGATTTGGCATAAATCCAGGGAATCTTGAAATATGCAAACGGAGTTAGGAATAACGGATACCCGGGCCCATTCCACAAAAATAATGTATCATGCGGAGCATAAAATCCTTTGGTAAGATTCTCTGCATACATCACATATCGCGACTGGTCACCCCATTCGAGAGATTTGTCTGCCAAAAACATGAAAACAAGCAAGTACAATACAAGAATCGGCAGCAGTTTCAAAAAAACTTTTCTGGTCATAATTATTTGTAATGGTCCTTTAATATCTTTTCATGTTCGGCAAGCTGCCTATCCGCATCGGTCATCATCTTGGCAAGCTCTTTAAATGTCACCTTCGGCTTCCACTTGAGAATCTTTCTCGCCTTGCCTGCGTCGCCCAGCAGCAGGTCAACCTCTGCAGGCCGTAAATATCTCTTGTCAATCTCAACATACTTATGCCAGTCAAGACCGAGATGTCCAAAAACCTCGTCAAGAAATTCTTTTACTGAATAAGTTTCGCCGGTAGCGATAACAAAATCATCCGGCCTTTCCTGCTGAAGCATCAGCCACATCGCCTCGACATAATCGCCTGCAAACCCCCAATCCCGCTTTGCATCAAGATTACCGAGATAAAGCTTACTCTGCAAACCAAGCTTGATACGGGTTGCAGCCCGCGTAATTTTTCGCGTAACAAATGTTTCGCCTCGCCTGGGCGACTCATGATTAAATAATATTCCATTGCACGCAAACAAACCGTATGCCTCGCGATAGTTCACCGTCTGCCAGAAAGCATATACCTTCGCACAGCCATAAGGACTTCGCGGATAGAACGGCGTCTTTTCCGTCTGCGGGGTTTCAACAATCTTGCCGTACATCTCGCTGCTGGAGGCCTGATAAAATTTAGCTGGTTTGTCCATTGAACGGACCGCCTCGAGCAGCCGAAGCGTTCCCAGCGCATCTGTGTTGACCGTATAAATGGGCATATCAAAACTTACCCGAACGTGGCTTTGAGCACCGAGGTTATAGACTTCGTCCGGCTTGATGTCTTTAAGAATAGTTGACAAATTGCCCCCGTCGGTCAAATCTCCATAAACAAGTCTAAGTTCAGGCTGATTGTGCGGGTCTTTATACAAATGTTCAATCCTGCCTGTGGAAAATGAGGAGCTTCGCCGCACAATCCCCCAAACATGATAACCTTTTTTCAGCAGCAGCTCCGCAAGATACGAACCATCCTGCCCTGTAATGCCGGTAATCAGCGCCTTTTTCATAATACTGATTCCTCTCTAAAGCTTTTGATAATTATTTTCAGCGTATCATCCAAACCTGTCACGGGCTTCCATCCAATCGCATCACCGATTCGCTCCAGACTCGGCACACGTCTCATCATATCGTCGATAGGCTTGCCGTACGCCGTCTCATAAGGTATAAATTCCTTTTTGCTTTTGCTGCCGGTCATCCAGATGATTTTATCCGCAAGCGCCTCGATGGTGATTTCTTCCGTCGAGCCGATATTATACACTCTCCCCGTTGCCTTTGGACAGTTCATTAAATTCATAACTGCATCGATAAGGTCACCGACATAGCAGAAGCATCGCCTTTGCTGACCTGTGCCGTATATATGGAGCGGTTCATTCTTCAATGCCTGCCCAACAAAACGCGGCACCACCATCCCGTAAAGACCCGTTTGCCTGGGCCCAATCGTGTTAAAAAACCTGCCTATCACCACAGGCAAATCATACTGCTGGTAAAACGCAAACCCCAAAAACTCATCTATCGCCTTGCTGCACGCATAAGACCATCGCGACAAACTCGTACTGCCAAGCACAAGGTCATCGTCTTCATGGAATGGCACTGTTTCGCTCTTGCCGTAAACTTCGCTTGTCGAAGCAATCAGGATTTTTCTTTTGAACTTATTTACAACATCCAGCACCACTTCCGTGCCGCCGATATTGGTCTCTATTGTGTGTACCGGCCTGTCGGCTATCAGCTTTACTCCGACCGCCGCTGCCAGATGAAATACAATATCGCATTGCTCGACCAGTGTTTCCATCAAAGTTGCGTTTAGGATGTCGCCTTCGACAAAATTGAACCTGCGGTGCTTCTTAAAACTCTCAATATTCTTCAGACTGCCGGTGCTCAGATTATCGACCGCTGCTACATCGTATCCATCTTTAAGCAACCGCTCCGCCAGATGAGACCCGATAAACCCCGCCCCGCCGGTAATTAATGCTTTCATGCTAATCCCAATGTTTTGACTGTACGCTGTACGCTATTCTATGTTTAGACTCCGTCCCCGTCGGTTGCCCCAAAAAAGCACAACTCGCTACTTATGTCCTATACGCTAAACGCTATATGCTGTACGCTGTTCTTATAACATAAGTATCGGCAAATAAAGAACATAGCTTTAAGAAAGATAGGCCTCCAATGGTCACTCAAACCGTATTTTTAGATAGCATCTATACGCCCCCCTGGTCCTATAAGTTCAAAAGCCGCTAAGGGTGCACGGCAAAAGAAATTCAAAAGTTAATCCGCCTGCGGCGGAGTTGCGAGATTGCCAAATTCCAATTTTCGATTGCCAATTTCAGATTGTTAAATTGGGCAAGATTTTCAAGGAAAATCGCTGTTACTCGTTAGCAGGTAAGTAGTTAGGGCGAATTTTTGGAGTTGCAAAAAGTGACAAAAACTGACACGAATTGAGCATTTTTTGACAAAAATCGTTCACTTTTTAACCGTTTTTTACACTTTTTTACAAAAATAATCAGCTTTTTTACACCCCTGTTAAAAAAAGTATACCCGTGTTAAAATGGATAAAACTTTCCACCACCAAGACACAAAGTTCACGAAGAATTTTTTGGATTCAAATTTTTCACCGCCGAGGCCGCCGAGTTCGCAGAGATAAAAAGGGGAAAGCACGAAGATTTTAGACTGGATTGTTTCCCGCAAAGGCGCCAAGTCGCAAAGATAAAAAAGGGAAAACACGAAACTCGAAGCTCGAAATCCGAAACAAATTCTAATGACCAAAAGAAGAAATTTTCAAAACAAAGAAAAATAAGCCACCGAGCCCACAGAGAGTTTTTTAGTTTAAGAAAAAACTTGACACTAAATACTATTCACCAACGACTAAAGACTTTTTTTAGACAGCGATTTTGGCCTCGAAAACGCCGTTTTTCGATTTTTTTGGCAGTTAAGCAAAATTATTTTATTTTTTGTTTGCATTGCAAACATGTTTGCGTTATATTGCATACAGTGAAACAAAGGTTCGAATTTAAAAGGAGCAGACTTTTAACATAGGAGTAAATTATGAATACAGAACAAAATAAAGTGCCGCAGGATATGGAAAAACTCAAAGAAATCCCAAAATGGACACGCAAGTATGCACAGAACCGAACGCTGACTATTCTCGTGCTTATTGTAATGACAACGCTTTTCGGCATGTTCGTCGCAGTTCTTGTTG
>JAPLMV010000282.1 GCA_026386835.1 Planctomycetota bacterium
GACTTCGGTCTCCGTATCGATATGCCATTGTGAAATCCCTTTCAATTCCAAGCAGGATTTTAGCGCATTTTAGAGGCAAATAGCAAATGGTTTATTATAATAATTGCGACACAGCCTGTGTACGCTATACGTTGTTTTTACAACTTTTACACTTCCTTTTT
Organism: Planctomycetota bacterium; assembly: GCA_026386835.1. Lineage (GTDB taxonomy): Bacteria > Planctomycetota > Phycisphaerae > Sedimentisphaerales > Anaerobacaceae > JAPLMV01. Next base: position 162 of record JAPLMV010000282.1, read on the forward strand.
AACGCGCAGCGAGTAAAATGGTAACTTAATTTATGCCGGAAATGGAAAAAGACAAAACATATCGAATCTTCATAAGTGCCGCCGAGCCCAGCGTTGGCGATGAGAAGCACATAACAGTATGGCAATAATAGGAATGCAGGAAGTGAGCGTTGGTTTTGGCGGTCGGCCATTGCTTGAACATATAAATTTACAGATCGAGGCAGGGGATCGGATTTGTCTGCTCGGGCGCAATGGAGTGGGGAAATCGACGCTGATGAAGCTCATTACAGGCGAAGTTTTGCCCGAAGAAGGCGAAATTTCACGTACGCCGCAGCTTACGGTGACGTGCCTGACACAGGAGGTGCCGGACGATTTGAGCGGGACGGTGTTTGAGCTGGTATCCGAGGGGCTGGGCCAATGCGGAAAGCTGTTGGCGCAGTATCATTTTGTCAGCCATCAGCTCGCCCTTGACCACGATAACAAATCGCTGCTGACTAAGCTTGATAATCTGCAGCACTCGCTCGATACCGAAAACGGCTGGCAGATGGACCGGTATGTTGAGAACATCATTGAACACATGGAGCTGGATGCCGATGCTGAAGCGGCGAGCCTTTCGGCTGGGATGAAACGGTGGGTATTGCTGGCGCAGGCGATTGTTCGCAAACCCGATGTGCTGCTGCTTGATGAGCCGACTAACCATCTCGATATCGAAGCGGTGACGTGGATTGAGGATTTTCTGACCGGCTATAAAGGGACGCTGATTTTTGTCAGCCATGACAGGGTATTCGTCAAGAAGCTCGCTACGCGTATCATCGAGCTTGATAGGGGCCAGGCGGTAAGTTATTTTTGCAACTATGAAACATTTCTGGTTCGCAAGGATGTCGCCAATGAAGCACAGGCGGTCGAGGATTCACTGTTCGATAAAAAGCTGGCGCAGGAAGAGGTGTGGATTCGCAAGGGGATAAAGGCACGCCGGACGCGCAACGAGGGTCGTGTGCGGGCGCTCAAGAAGATGCGTAATGAGCGGAGCCGGCGCAGAGAGGAAATCGGAAATGTCCGGATGCAACTGCAGGATGTTCAGCAATCCGGCAGGCTGGTTATCGAGGCAAAGGACATTTCATTTGCATATCTGCCCGAAAGGCCAATTATTTCGAAGTTTTCCACGACCATCATGCGCGGCGACAAGATCGGCGTCGTCGGGCCTAACGGCTCGGGAAAAACGACGCTGCTGCGGGTGCTGCTTAAGGAACTTGCGGCGCAGCAGTCCCCTGAGGGGCAGGGCACAATACGCCATGGCACGAACCTGGAAATCGCGTATTTCGACCAGCTGCACGCGCAGCTTGATTATGAAAAATCCGTGTATGAAAATATCGCCGACGGCAATGAGACAGTGGTGATTAACGGAAATCCCCGGCACATCATCGGCTATCTTCAGGACTTTTTGTTTACGCCTAACCAGTCGCGAAGCCCGTTGTCAAATCTTTCCGGCGGCGAGCGGAATCGTCTATTGCTGGCGAGACTTTTTACGCGGCCATCAAATGTGCTGGTACTGGATGAGCCGACAAATGACCTTGATATCGAGACGCTGGATTTGCTCGAAGAATTTTTGCTCAACTATCCCGGGACGGTGCTGATGGTAAGTCACGACCGCGAATTTTTGAATAATGTGGTTACTGGTATTATGGCACTGGAGGGCAATGGCGTCGTAAAGGAATACGTCGGCGGCTATGATGACTGGCTGCGGCAGAGAAAGGCAGTACCCAAACCGGAGCCGGAAAAGACACCGGCGAAAGTGGTAAAATCGGCGCCGGTAAAAGAGCAGGTGCGAAAATTAACCTTCAAGGAAAAGAAGGAACTCAAAGCGTTGCCCGCTCTGATAGAAAGTTTGGAAAGCGAGCAGCGGCAATTGCACGAGGCGATGGCTGACCCGGCATTTTATAAAAAAGGCTCAGAAGTTGTCGCAATCAGTACCAGGGCCGGGGAATTGAAAAAGCAGCTCGATGAAGTTTACGCCAGGTGGCAGGAACTGGAGGGGCTGCAATAAGAAAATAAAATATCAAAAATAAAAAATCAAAATTGTGGAAACAAGACAGTCTTACTTCAACAATTTTTATTTTTGTATTTTAATTTTTAATTTCTCAAAA
>JAPLMV010000080.1 GCA_026386835.1 Planctomycetota bacterium
GATGTGGTCGGTCACGGAATACCGGCGGCGCTTTTAACGATATTTTTGAAACAGGCGCTGGTTATGCGTGAGACGATAGCGAACAGTTACAGGATATTTTCACCGGCGGAGGTCATAGGCAATCTCAACAAGCGTATGGCCACGCAGAAATTGTCCGGTTATCAGTTTGCAACGTGCTGTTATTGTCTGCTCAATGTAAATAGCTTGGAATTGACTTTCGCACGAGCCGGCCATCCATATCCGGTTCTTATCAGGGACACAGAGCAGCCGCAGCAACTGGAGACACGAGGTGCACTGCTTGGTATCTTTGAGGATGCAGAGTATATCGAGGGAAAAGTACAGCTTCAAAAGGGAGATAAACTGCTGTTATATTCAGACGGAGCGGAAGGGGTTGTAGGCCGTTTGGGAGACCATGGCGGTTTCCAGTTCGGTGAGGGATTCTGTCAAATCAAGGATTTTTCCATTGTTGAAATGATGGACCGGATGAACAAACTCGTACAGAATCAAAAGATTACCCCTGTGGAAGTCGATGATGTTACTGCGGTAGGGCTGGAGATACTTTAGTTAAACCTGGCTGATGTCGATTTTTCCGATGACAGCCAGTGCGATTTTGACATTTCCGAACGGTGCACTTATTGCAAAGCCGGCAACGCGGTCACTGATTTTTTCAAGCATATCTTTTGCGATTTGGATGCCCATTGACCGGCTCTGTTCCTGGGTTCTTGCGGAGCTCATTTTAGCCAGCAACTCTTTGGGTACCACAACGCCGGGGACTTCGTTGGCCATAAACTCGGCGTTTTTGAAACTCGTGAACGGCCATATACCGGCGATGACGGGTATCTTAAAATCTTTGACCGCGTCGAGAAAATCAAACAGGCATTTAACATCAAAGACCGGCTGAGTTATGGCGAATTCCGCACCGGCATGGATTTTGAGTTTGAATCTCTCTATTTCACGGTTCAGATCTGCTGCGACTGGGTTGGCACCGACCCCGATTGTCAGAGATGTCGGCGGTGAGAAACTGTTGCCGCCGAGGTCGATGCCGTGGTTTAGATTTTTAGTTACGCCCGTAAGGGCGATGGAGTCAAGGTCAAAGACACCTGTGGCATGGGGGTATTCGCCCAGTTTGGGCGGGTCGCCGGTTATGATAAGGACGTTTGGCAGGCCGAGTGCTGAAGCTCCGAGCAAATCGGACTGCATGCCGATTAAATTTCGGTCCCGGCAGCAAAAGTGAAGGATGGGTTCTATATTTGCGTGCTGTTGAATTTTAGCGGCGGTTACCATTGGAGAAAGGCTGGAACTCGCTCGCGGACCATCGGGGATATTTATAGCATCGACGCCAAGGTCGGCGCAGAGGCATGCTTTATCCACGATGGCGGTAACATCTACACCCCGCGGGGGGGTGATTTCAATTGTAGTAACCTTCCTGCCTGCAGCGAATTTTTCGCCGAGCCGTGATTTTTTTGCCAGCGGCAGCGATTGTTGTTTATCAACAGGGCGAGCGAATTCCACTGTTGCTTTTTGTTGAACCTGCATTTTTGGTGCGGCGGCCCTATCTAATGAACGGATTACCCGAGCAATTTCCTTTATATGTGCAGGGGTAGTTCCGCAGCAGCCGCCAATTATCCTTGCGCCCTTTTCGAAGAAACGTTTTGCGTATTCAGCCATATATTCGGGGGTGCACATATAAAACATTCTGTTTTCAATCTGTCGGGGCGTTCCTGCATTTGGCTGAACGGATATTGGTTTGTTGGTGACTGTACGAATCAGTTCGAGACTGCTGAGCATGCCTGCCGGCCCCACGGAGCAGTTCAGACCGACAGCAGTTACGGCTGGTTCGGCGGCGATGAGGCCGATAGCATTTTGTATTTTTTCGCCGTAAATCGTTTCATTATTTTCGTTGCAGGTCATCTGTGCGACGATGGGCAGGGGGGTAATTTTGCTTATTGCCCTTATGGCAATGAGCAACTCGTCGGTATTTGAGAAAGTTTCGAGAATTAGAAAATCGGCACCTGCATGGGCAAGTGTTTTTGCCTGTCTCTGAAATGCTGTCCCCGCCTGGCTTTCAGATAATTTGTTGTATTGAGTAAGCTCAATTCCAACCGGACCTATTGCTCCGGCTGTCAGAACTTTATCCCCCGCTGAGACTTTTGCGATACTTACTGCCGCCTGGTTAATTTTTTCCATCTGGTCAGCCAGACCGTACTTTGCCAGTTTGATTTCGTTTGCGCCGAACGTGTTTGTTTCGATAAAATCGATGCCGCACTGTATGTAGGCATCGTGAACTTTTTTTACCAGGTTTGGGTGGCTTAGATTTAGTTCCTCAAAGCAGGTGTTAATAAAGATGCCGGCCTGATAGAGCATTGTTCCCATACCGCCATCGCCGAGGACGGTTTGTTCGGACAGCAATTTAACGAGTTTATTTTTTGATGCCATAAAGGATACCTATACTTTCGTACTTTTATTTTCAAAGGATAACAAAAAATTGAGATTAAGTTAAGGTTTTATAGGGCAATTTGTATGAAATTCTGTGTTTCTGGTTTTTGGGGCAGGTATTTGGGGGGATGTTGGGTGTACGGCAAAAAGTTTTGATCCTCGCTTACGCGGGGACAAGGTTTTGAGTTCTTAGATGTTATCCAAAGTCATACAAAGACATCCAAACGCACTCCAAAGTACGTCAAAAGCCACCAATATATGGCAAGACCCTGCCCTGCCATGACTGAGATTGGGTTTGATTGGGTTTGTTTTGCATAATAGTCCACATCTCATAGTTCATTGTAATTTCTTGTATTTACTAAAGTTAAAGCGTTTTTGGCATTTTGGAAATTGGGTTTGTTTTGCATAATTTTATATTTTTGGTCGAAAGATTTTTAGCCACAGAGATTTTTGACACGGATTTTCACCTGCCGCGACGTGGTCGCTGGCACGGCGGGCAGATTTTTTATTTTTAAAGCGAGTGGCACGGCCATCCCCTTCGACTTTGCTCAGGATGGCGTCAGAAAGTATATTAGTATATGCATACATATTAATATAGTGATTTAATAACCTGGGATTTTTAAGTAAAGTCCTGTTAAGGTATTCAGTTGTCAAAGAACATACATAGAGACACGATGAATCGTGTACTCCAAACGAG
>JAPLMV010000291.1 GCA_026386835.1 Planctomycetota bacterium
TGAGAACCTTAAAAATTTATTATTCGCCGATGGCAACTGGTTAATCGAAGTCGCTGCTGAAAACCATGCGGACCTCGAGCCATATTTAAATAACGAAAGCAATCGGTCACAGGAAAACAGACATAAATTTAAACTGCCGGAGACAATCGGCATCCTGCCTATCCGTAACGCCGTCGCATTCCCAGGCACAGTAACCCCCCTTGCTGTGGGACGCAACAAAAGCAAGGCACTGCTCGACGATACCACACCAAACGAATCCATCATAGGATTGCTGACCCAGCACGATTCCCAGATGGACAAGCCCGGCTTCGACGACCTTTATACAGTCGGAACCGCTGCATCGGTTCTTAAAGTCATAAAAATGCCGCAGGGCTCAATTCATGTGATAGTCCACGGCATCACTCGATTTAAGATAATCGAAAGGGTGGCAACAGAGCCGTATCTAAAGGCCAAAGTCCAGATGCTCGAAACCCAGATAAAAATGTCGAAAAGACTGCAGGCCCTTATCGTCAGCGTCCGCCATGCAGCTAATCGCGTTATCGCCCTTAGCCCAAACGTGCCCGAAGAAGCATCTGTACTCCTGGAAAATATCGAAAGTCCCTCTGCCCTTGCCGACTTTATGGCTGCCAATCTCGGCCTCAAAATTGCCGAAAAGCAAAAACTCCTCGAAGAACTCGATGCAGCAAAGCGACTCGAAAAAATATCCGTTGCCCTGATGAATCAGCTCGAAGTCCTCGAATTGAGCAATAAAATCCAGGGGCGCGTCAAAGAATCCGTCGACAAGAACCAGCGCGAATATTTTCTACAGGAGCAGTTAAAGGCCATTCAGTCCGAGCTTGGCCAGGCCGACCGCCAGACCGAAGAGTTAAAGCAGCTCCGCAAAAATATCAAAAAAGCCAAAATGCCTCAAAAAGTCGAGGAAGAAGCGATTCGCGAACTTGACAGACTCACAAAGACCCCTGTCGCCTCGCCGGAATACAGCGTTATAAGAACATATCTGGACTGGGTCTGCGAACTTCCATGGGCAGTCGAAACCAAAGACCTGCTCGACATCAATAAAGCCCAGCTAATACTCAACGAAGACCATTACGACCTTCGCAAAATCAAAAAACGCATCCTCGAATTCCTCGCTGTCCGCAAACTAAACCCTACCGGCAAAAGCCCGATACTCTGTTTTGTCGGCCCGCCAGGCGTGGGAAAAACCTCGCTCGGAAAATCCATCGCAAGGACACTGGGAAGAAAATTCATTCGCATTTCGCTTGGCGGCATACGTGACGAGGCCGACATCCGCGGACACCGAAGAACCTATATCGGCGCCTTGCCAGGCAGAATCCTGCAGGAATTAAGAAAAGCCGCCAGCAAAAATCCCGTTTTCATGCTCGATGAACTCGATAAAATCGGAATGGATTTCCGCGGCGACCCCGCAAGTGCATTGCTCGAAGTACTCGACCCGGAACAGAATTACACCTTCACCGACCACTACCTCGACCAGCCATTCGATTTGTCCGGCGTGATGTTTATCGGCACGGCAAATTATATGGAACCTGTCCCCCCTGCCCTGCGAGACAGGATGGAAGTCATCGACCTGCCCGGCTATACCGAAATCGAAAAACTCAATATCGCAAAAACATATCTCATCCCGCGTCAGCTTAAAGAACACGGTCTTGGCAAAAGCAAGCTGACCATAAAGGATGATGCCATACTTGCCATAATCCAATCCTACACCCGCGAGGCAGGCGTGCGAAACCTCGAAAGGAACATTGCCGCCGTCTGCAGAGCCGTCGCCACTGATATCGCTAAGGGCAAAAAAAATAAGGCGGCCATTGCAAAAGCCAGCCTTGCCAAAATACTCGGCCCATCGCAGTTTGAATCCGAGCTCGCACTAAGGGCAGGTATCCCCGGCGTCGCAACTGGATTGGCCTAGACCCCTGTCGGCGGCGAACTGCTGTTTGTCGAATCCGCCTTCATGCCAGGCAAAGGACAATTGCTCCTCACCGGCCAAATCGGCGACGTTATGAAGGAAAGCGCACAGACCGCCTTTTC
>JAPLMV010000272.1 GCA_026386835.1 Planctomycetota bacterium
GGCTAATATTCCCTACGCATAGTTCATTATAAATTATATCGTTTACTGCATTTATATCGTCAGTATCAGGCACCAATACTTCTATCCCGAATTCCTTAGATAGCTTGCCTTTGTAAAAATCTTCAGTCATGGTATATTTTGTGCCCAAAAGCCCAACTTTCCTCATTCCATTTGCTCTAATTCGTTCAGCAGTCGCATCTATAATGCTCAGAAGTGGAATGCTAAGATTCTTCTGAACGTCATCAGCTGTCTTATGCATTGTATTGGTGCAAATTAATATGCAGTCAGCTCCTCCATTTTCCAATATTTTTGCGCTATCGACCATCACATTAGTAGCATCACCCCATCGCCCCTCTCTCTGCATCTGTTCAATAGTATCGAAATCGAGAGAATACATTATTATTTTCGCCGAATGCAACCCTCCCAATCTCTCACTTACTTCTTGGTTAATAATACGGTAATATTCTAAGGTAGATAGCCAACTCATTCCTCCTATTAGCCCAATTGTCTTAATATCAGAATTGTTCGTTGACTTGTTCTCTTCGTATTTCGTGCAGCCACACCCGGATAATAAAAACGCAAATATACAAAACGCAGTAATTAATTTTTTAGTCATAATTATTAATACATATCTATGCATTTAAATTTGGTGCTTGACTTGTGTCTGTATCAGCCCTAACAGCACCAGCCTAATGGAACGAAGCAGGCTTAGAAAATATGCAGGGAAGAGGAACACAATGACGAATCCCATCCCGGTCGTGAGTCTGTTATGGGGTTCCAGCTTTGAACGACATTTTGATTTGATGTCAGCTATCTCCGCCGATTTCGAGAGGTATTCGCGGTACCGTTTTTGACCCTAGCTGACGTGTGATACTATCGACGCAAGATTCCGTTATCATACAGAGTACTTCATGAGCCCATGAAAAAACCTGAGGTTGGCTGCACCCATTTTCCTCCTCGCCATTTCTTACTTATTAAGGATGCCTGTGACCTAAAAGTATAAGATCTTTGAACGCTCTACTGTAGAAAAATCTCAAATATTTAAATTATCGGCTGAAGATGATCGCATTGACAATTAAGACGGGATACAGCGTCTCAGACTACCTGATAGAGCGAATCTATGAAGAGGGAGTCAGACACATCTTTGGAATACCTGGGGATTATGTGCTGAGTTTCTACAATAAGCTCTCCAAGAGTCCCATCCAGGTCATCAACACATGTGATGAGCAGGGCGCAGGCTTCGCTGCTGATGCCTATGCTCGGATTAAGGGACTGGGGGCAGTATGCGTAACCTATGGCGCGGGCGGCCTGAAACTTGTCAACTCCACCGCCCAGGCATATGCAGAGAAGGTCCCGGTCCTTATCATCAGCGGAGCACCAGGCAAGGCAGAGCGCCTGAAAAATCCTATGCTTCACCATAAGGCCCATCAGTACCAAGATCAGCTCAGGATCTTTGAAAGGATTACTGCAGCTTCTGCCGAGTTGAACGATCCGAAAAGGGCTTATTCAGAGATAGATCGAGTTCTTGATGCAGTTCTTCAGACCAAGAGGCCTGGTTATATCGAGATACCACGCGATATGGTCTTGGCCATTCCTGCAAATCCAGAACCAAGGAAGCCCTATATCATCGAAGTTCCGTGCCCGGGCACACCGTCGGAAGCGCTGGATATGGCAGTGAGCATGATCAACTCCTCCCAAAAGCCCGTGATTATCGCAGGTCTCGAAGTGGAAAGGTACGACCTGGCGGAGAAGGTACTGGCACTTGCTTGGAGGTCCAACATTCCCATCGCCGGCTCTCTCCTAGGCAAGTCAGCTATTCCGGAAAATGAATCTCTCTATATGGGAATCTATGCGGGAGTTCTCGGACTGGAAGAAGTGAAGGATTACGTTGAGAGCAGCGACTGCATAATCATGATAGGGGTCTATTTAACGGATCTGAACCTCGGGATTTATACGTCTCATCTGGACCCGGAAAAGCTGATATACATCGTAAATGAGAGGTTTGCTCTAGGCGAGCATGAATATCCCCTATCAGGATTTGATCTGTTGGATCGGTTGGCCAAGGCCAATCTTAGCTGGCATAATCCTGGTCATATACCTTATTCACAAAAGGTTGGGCGATTTTCCGATGACTTTTCCTCTGATAAGAAAATAACCGTAACAAGGGTATTTCAGGCGCTTAGCGGCTTCCTGGATGAGGAGAACATCTTTCTCGCTGATCCGGGAGATGCCCTTTTTGGCTCTATCGACGTCAGCTATAATTGCAGCTTCATCTCCCCGGCTTATTATGCATCCCTCGGTTTTGCCGTTCCCGCCAGCATCGGCGCTCAACTAGCTCGCCCGGATCTAAGGCCTGTTGTCCTAACAGGAGATGGCTCATTCCAGATGACGGGAATGGAACTGGCCGTTGCAGCAAGATATGGCTTGAATCCAATTGTCATTGTCCTGAATAACATGGGTTATGGAACAGAGCGTCCGATGCTGGACGGTGCCTTCAACGATGTAGCTGATTGGAGATACAGCAAAGTTCCAGAGGTTCTCGGTACTGGTCTAGGATTCCTGATCAAGACGGAAAGAGAGCTTGGTGAGGCGCTGACAGAAGCGAAATCATACGATGGGCCCTGTATTCTTGAGGTGCTCCTGGAAAAGAACGATATCTCAGTCCCGCTCCAGAGACTCGGCAAAAATATGTCGAAATCCGTGAGTCAAGGATAGGGCTCATTCACCAGTGCCGGCACAGCATCTGCCACTATCATTTGCCAGTTCGGTCTTCCAGTAGGCGTTATACCAAAACTTGTGGCCTTCTTCTCTCTGCCTGCGCTCCAGAGTCACCAGGCCCCATCTCGCTAAAGCCCTCAAAGAGCTGGACAGTCGCCCCTCTACGCGAATCCAATCGACATAGGCGGTGATTTCCAGGCCCATCTCTTTGGCGATCTCCTTCAGCGATTTGGCATCATCTTTGCTATCGGGAAGCACTGCCAGAATGGCCTCCTGGTTCACAGCGTCCCCCTCAATCTGCTCGATGCGATGGTAATTTCCCCTCCCGGTGTGCGCTCAAAGCTTTGACCCATGATAAAATGATCATTGTATTGCAAAACATTGGGCATACGTTATATTTAATATTTATTGATAAGATGATGGTTCAGATATATTACCAGAACGAAAAAGGTAAAATGCGATGGCATTGAAGGACCGGGCGGAGCTGCAAGACTGATGACTGAGCAAAATCGCAAGTACGTAACGAAGGAGATCGGCAAGCTTCTCTCCGAGATCTGGCGGATCAAGGGGCTGGCAGAGCAGGAGTACGGGCCGCAGCACCCCATCACCAAGAAGCTCGCCAGCATGCATGCAGAGACCCAGGGGCTGCTGCGGGAAAAAATTAGAAATGTACAATACGATCGATAGATGCACCATCTAGCCTGCGATTCTTTTCCAGGGAGATGCTAAGGTGAGGCTGTCGGGAAAGTATTTAACTATTACCAATTTTACTTAATGTTTGCAAAAATTGGCTTTGCACTCGAAATATACGTTAT
>JAPLMV010000151.1 GCA_026386835.1 Planctomycetota bacterium
ATGTTCGTCTGGACAAAGGTGCCTAAGGAACATTCCAAAGGTAAGGGTAGTATCGATTATGCGATGGATTTGCTTGAAAATGCGGAGGTGGCAGTTGCCACAGGCAGGGCTTTCGGCGAGAACGGTGAGGATTATCTGAGAATAGATCTGGTGGAAATTGAGCAGCGGCTTCAGCAGGCGATTCGTAATATCGGACGATTTGTCCAGCAAAAACCAGTAAGAAAAACAAAGGACAAAAGCCGATAGATGACGGTTAAAATTACCGCCGGACGAATTTTTTTTATAGAATTCTTGAATTTTTTTTTGAATATCGCAGTAATTTGAAATTGCCAATTTGCTGCATTTTAAGAATGTTATAGCGTGGTTGGCTGTAATAGTCCGGCGGCAAGAAAAAAAATATTCAAAAAAAATACTTGACTTTCTCTATGCAATCTGGTTAAATAACAGTGTCAGCTTGGGGGCTGAAAAGAAAACTCAACAGGCAAAGGCAATGTAGGTTTTTGTTTTTTTGGTCGTTTTTGTTTGTTTGGTTCCCAGTTTTTACAGGCAAGTCCAGGTCGAAGAAGGGGTGTTAAGAGAGCTTGGAGTTTAGGATGTTTTTGCATCTTGAGCTTGCAGGCTGTGTCTTGTTTTAAAGGCACTCGGTCTAAGGTGACGAACTGCTGGCCCGGGGTGGAAGGAACTCATTTTTTGGACAGGAAACTCATAAGACAGTTGCGCATTTGTTCTGCGCTAATGACGGATAAATGACTTTGGGTCATCAAAGGTAAGTTTTTTGTCAAACAAATAAAGAGTTTTTTAATTATTTGGACTGGAGGTAAGGTGATGAAGTTAAACAGAATATTTTGCTTTTTGAGTTTCTTGTTTGTGGTAATGTCCGCCGGCAATGCCTTCGCTGTATTATTTGAACTGCCGAACAGTTCGTTTCAGGGTGGTGCATGGAATGGCGAATCGACTTATTCGGACAACGGATTCCAGGCCGTCGTTCAATATGCTGTTTACGATAAGCTGGGCGGAAACGAGTGGGGGGGCAAAGGATATGACGCACCCGGCGATGGAAGATATATCTATGCTTATCAGGTATTTAATTACAACTCCAACACAAATAAGGTAGGTTATTTGAAGCTGTTCGGGGCTGCAGGACACACCCTTACAGGCGGTGAGATGAGCGGCATTGGTTCGCAGAAGGATCCTACTGACACCCAGTTTCCGGAGCAGGGGATAAAACCGTTTTCCGGAGAGTTTGACGATACCGAGAAACAAATAAGCTGGAAATTTTTAGATGCCGGCGGTGATTTTGGCCTTATAGGTCAGGCGCAGCATTCATATTTTCTTATCTTTAGCAGCAATAATGCTCCTGTCATGGGTAATTACGAGATAAAACAATCTCAATCAGGAGGACCAACTCCAGGTCAGGATTCAGCTCCTGAGCCCGCCACGATAGTATTGTTCGGTACGGGCGGTTTAATACTCCTCAGGAAGCTGCGAAAATCGATTTAGTGAAAATAAGATTTATTCAAAGTGGGGTGTGGCGATGATTATAAAAAATAATTCGATAACTTCAGGATGGTTATGTGTGATACTGCCGTTGATGGCTATAACGGCTTGTCTGGCTGCTCCGGCATATTGTCAAACAGGCAATCCAATAGCTCTTATGATTCAACAGTCACCTCCTGACGGCGGCACGGTAACGCCGGATGTCGGTGTTCATGATTTTGCCCCCAATAGCGAAGTTACACTGACCGCTGTTCCAAAGCCCGGCTATCAATTCGTGTACTGGCTGGGAGATGTCAGTGACGTGACATCAACCAGGGCCATAACCTATCTTAATACTCCGAAAATTATTATAGCGGTATTTGAGAGAAATGAGTATGCGTTTATGCTTGGCAGCGACGCTATAAGAAGCATCCCTATGGGCGGATTATACACAAGCGCCGGAGATTATGGCAACCAGGGCGGCATAAGCGGTGAAATTGTAAGAAGAACGTCCTCTTCGTCTCCCAAGCCGCCAGAAGAGACACACAATGTCCCAGTGCCGGAACCGGTACCAGAACCGGTGACAGGTGTATTATTAATTTTAGGCGGTCTTTTGACGTCTGTTATACGCAGGAAAAAGATGTGATTTTCAGAGTTGTCGATAATGGCCTGTGGGTAAAATAAATCGGCCGGCGATAAGTGGTATTTGTGTCCGTTTTATTGTCTTATGCTTTTCTGAACACCGCCACGACGTTCTCGACTTCCACCACAAACAGCCGGTTGTCGCCTTCAAAATCGACCGGTATGGCGCCTTTGGGGTTGAAAAGAACCTTGTCGTATTGACGCAGAGGTATTTCTGGGTTGTTCTCGACCTCTGCTGAAACCGCCACGATTCTGCCGGTTATCGTTGGAATTTCGATATTGTCCGGAAGCTGGATGCCGCCTTTAGTCTGTTTTTTATCCTCGTCTTTGCGTATAAGCACCCGTTTGCCTATCGGCTCAACCGTCTCAAACGAGCTTGTCTCGTCCTGATTTTTTTTATCTCTTTTGCTGTCCATATTCCAATTCCCCCGTTATTATAATACCGTTTCATCTCTCAGGCAATAGCCCTGGTCAAAACCAATTACGACATCTACTGACCGGTTGTTTTGACTTTTTCTGTTTTCTTTATCTTTTTTCTTCCGAGGATTTCATCGGCTTCATCTCGTGTCTTGGGCGGCCAATTTCCCTGCGACTGCAATTGCTTTAGATTTTCCAGATGCTTTATGCTGACGAGGGTTCTGCATCTTGGGAACTTATTACAGCCAAGGAACGGTCCTTTTTTGCTTTGCCTGATTACCAGTTCCCCTGTCTTGCACTTGTAGCATTTTATCCCTGTCGGTTCAGCAGGGGGCTTAGGCGGCAGGGGATTTCCTTCCTTGTCGAGCTTGAGGATGGTTTTGCAATTAGGATAATCCGAACAGCCCAGGAAAGCGCCAAACCGTCCGTATTTATTTGCCATTGGCTTACCGCAAACAGGGCATTTGTGCTCACTGAGTTTTTCTTCAAGCATTTTGCCTTCTTTGTCGCAGGGACTGGCAAATTTGCATTTTGGGTATACCGAGCAGCTCAGAAATTTTCCATTTTTACCGAATCTATAGACAAGCGGTTCGCTACATTTGGGACATTTGTATTCGCTGGGGACGAGTTCGGCCTTGGCGTGTTTCATGTGCTCGGTTGCCTTGTCGAGGTTTTGTTTAAAAGGACCGTAAAATTCTTTCAATACGCCTATCCAGTCGATGTGCTGCTCTTCGATTTTGTCGAGCTGCTCTTCCATATAGCGGGTAAAGGCGATATCCATTATTTTTGGAAAATACTCATTGAGCTTATCGGTAACGACCTCGCCGAGGTCCGTGGCATAGAGCTTTTTGTCTTTTTGTTCGACGTAACGGCGGTCTTGGATGGTGCTGATGATGGAAGCATAAGTACTCGGCCTGCCTATGCCTTCTTTTTCCAGCGATTTAATCAGCGACGCCTCATTATAGCGGGCAGGTGGCTTGGTAAAATGCTGTTCGGCTTTGATGTCAAGAGCGGCCAGTTTCTGTCCCGCCTTTAACGCAGGAAGCTGCTGGTCATTTGATGAGGTCAGCCATATCCTCGTAAAGCCGTCGAAAACAAGTATTCTGCCCGTTGTTCTGTACCAGCATGTCCCGATGGAGGTCTGTGCCGCGATGTTCAAAGTTGTTACATCCCATTTTGCCTGTCCCATCTGGCATGCCACAAATCGCCGCCATATCAAGTCATAAAGTTTGAACTGCTCCTCGGTCAGGCACCTTTTTATTTCCAGCGGCGTCAGGTCAACATCGGTCGGACGAATTGCTTCGTGTGCCTGCTGAGCATTTTTATTTGAGGTGTAGAAATTTGGCTTTTCCGGCAGATAATTGGAGCCGATGTTCCTGTTTATATAATTGCGAACTTCGCTTATCGCTTCGGACGAGATATGCGTGCTGTCTGTTCGCATATACGTGATAAGTCCAAGCGACCCCATCGAGCCAAGGTCAATACCTTCGTACAATTGCTGCGCTATGGACATCGTCCTTTTTGCGCCGAAACCAAGCCGATTGGCTGCCGCTTGCTGCAGCGTTGACGTGATAAATGGAGCCGGTGCAGAAGAGGATGACTGCTTTGTCTCTATATCGGCCAGCTTGAATTCAGCCTGCTTTAATGCGTCGAAAATGCGATGCGCCTGTTCCTTGTTGGGCGCATGGAATTTCTCCTCGCCAACTTTGTATAGTTCCGCCTTGAACGCATTATGCTCGGCAAGCCATTTGTTCTGCTCTGCGATTGTTACACCAGTGCCATCATCTGTTTTGGTCTTTATGAAATCGAGCCACTGCTGATTATAGCTGCTATGTAAATCAGAAGTGAAAACCGCTGGTATTAACCAGTATTCTTCCGGCTTAAAGCCTCGTATTTCCCGCTCTCTCTCGACTACAATTTTGACAGCGACCGACTGCACGCGGCCGGCTGATAAGCCGCCGGCGACTTTTTTCCACAACAACGGGCTTATCTGATAGCCGACTATCCGGTCGAGGATGCGCCTTGCCTGCTGAGCCATAACCTTGTCGAGGTCGAGCTTGCCGGGCTGCGAAAAAGCCGTCGTTATCGCAGTTTTTGTTATGGCGTTGAAGATTACGCGGTATGTTTTTTCTTCAGGGAAGCCGAGTATTTCCGCAAGGTTCCATGCGATGGCTTCACCCTCGCGGTCAAGGTCGGTTGCCAGATACAGCTTATCACACTTTTTTGCTGCTGTCTTGAGCGATGCAATGACCTTTCTTTTGCCGGGCATTATATCGTAGGTCGGCTCAAAATTATTTTCTATATCGACGTTGAGACCCTTTGAAGGCAGGTCGCGAACATGACCCATCGAGGCCTGAACTTCGAAATCATCGCCGAGATACTTATTTATCGTCTTGGCCTTTGCAGGCGACTCGACGATTACCAGCGTTTTGCCGTTGCTTGTTTTTTTCTTTGCCATGCTTACTAATCACTAATCACAGACCACTAATCACTACTACATCGGTCATTTACAAAATAAAATTGAAAAAAGGATAAATACAGCTATGTGAAGGGATTGTCAAGTAAAAACGCTTTTCAATCTGTTGGAGCTGATTGTAAAAGCTCATTTAGAAGCGGTCTCAATTTTCTGATGGCGTTGCCGCGATGGGAGATTGCATTTTTCTCGTCGGCATCCATTTGTGCGACTGTCTTGTTCAGTTTCGGCACAAAGAAAATCGGGTCATAGCCGAATCCGTTTGTCCCCGTTTCACGGTCGATTATTAACCCCTCAAGTGACCCCTGAGTTTCGATTAAAACCTTGTCAGCCCCTGCCATGCACAGACAGCAGACAAACTTTGCTGTCCGTTTTTCCTTAGGCACGCCCTCCAATAATTTGAGAACCTTTGCGATATTTTTATGGTCTATCAAAGTCCTTTCTTTATCCTTTGCACCTGAGAATCTTGCTGATTTCACTCCCGGCTGACCGCCAAGCGCATCAATAACTAATCCTGAATCATCAGCGATTGTCCAAAGGCCTGTTTCTTTGGCATACCCAAGTGCTTTCTTTCGTGCGTTTTCGGCAAATGTTTGCCCGTCTTCCTTGATTTCGCTGATATCTTTGAAGTCCGACAAATTTACCCACTGGACATCCGCATCGAGCATTGCAGAAAGCTCCGCAATTTTGCCGGGGTTGGTTGTGGCGATGAGTATCTTTTTCATTTGCACTTGCCCGGTTTCAATAAAGCATATATTAACACATCATGCAGTACACCAGTTGCTCGCGAACGGCTGGCCCTGTGCCTGATGCCTTCTTTTTTAAAACCGAGTTTTTTCACCAGTGTCTGTGATGCGTGGTTTTCAATATAAATCGCGGCCTCAAGTCGTTGAAGTTTGAGAGTTGTAAAAGCAAATTTTATCAAGGCGTTAACCGCTTCAAAGGCAAATCCCTGCTGCCAATAGTTCTTACTGAGCCAATAGCCGATGTCAGCTTTGCCCGTAAAATAGTCAATTCGTATAAAACCAAGGCATCCAATCACCTTTTTTTCGGAGCGCATTTCTATAACAAAATTCAAATCATCGCAAGACTTTTGAGATTTCCGTTTGCGGCAAAGCTGGGTAAAATCTTTGGCGTTCTTAAGACTATATGGAAATGGAACATGCGCCGTATATCGTGTAACATCAATATCATTGGCATTCATCGCGATATCCGCCGCATCGTTGAACGTTGCTGGACGGCGTATCAGACGTTTGGTTTTTATCTTCATGCGGCCACCTTAGCTCATCAGCTTTTTCAACAATGCCCGCTGGAAGTGCAGGCGGTTCTCCGCCTGGTCGAACATAATCGAATTAGCCGATTCCGCGGCTTCGTCGCTGATTTCAAAGCCTCGATAGGCAGGCAGGCAGTGCATAATTTTTACTTTCGCCGACGCGGATTTCAATAACTGGGCATTAACCTGAAAGCCCTTGAAATCCGCAATGCGTTTTTGCTTCTCCGCTTCCTGGCCCATGCTTACCCATGTGTCTGTATAGACGATGTCGGCACCGGCTACGGCCTGCAGCGGATTATTTGTCTGCACGACGCTGCCTTTTGATATTTCATTGGTTACTCGAATTGTCCGCTCGTCGAGTTCGTAGCCTTTCGGCGAAGCGACAACCATCTTCATTCCTAATTTTGCACAGGCGAATGCAAGCGACCGTGCGACATTATTGCCGTCGCCGACGAAGGCGATTTTTATTCCAGCAAGTTTCCCGCAATGCTCTGCGATTGTCATAACGTCAGCCATTGCCTGACACGGATGAGACCAGTCCGTCAGGGCGTTTATCACCGGCACAGTCGCAAATTCAGCCAGTTCCGTAACCGTGCGGTGCTCGAACGTCCGAGCCATTATGCCGTGGACATATCGGCTAAGTACCCTGGCTATATCCTTTACCGGCTCGCGTTTGCCGATGCCGCCTATGTCTTCCGGCTTGACATAAATCGCATGTCCGCCGAGGTCGGTCATTGCGACTTCAAAACTTATCCTTGTCCGCAGACTTGGCTTTTCAAACAACATCGCAAGCGTCTTGCCCACAAGGCACAGGTCGCGTTTGCCGGACTTATACAATTTCTTGAGCTTGCTGCTATCCTTGAGAAGCTCCTTGAGTTGTTCCGGCGTACAGCTTTCTATTTCGATAAAGTGTTTCATGCTTTACTCTCACTTAACGCACTATCGAGTATCTCGATTGCCTGGTCGATTTGCTCTTTGGTAACAATCATAGCCGGCATAAACCGCAAAACCGTATCGTGCGTACAGTTTATACGCAGCCCCTTATCAAGGCATTTATCAACGATTGTCTTGCCCG
>JAPLMV010000141.1 GCA_026386835.1 Planctomycetota bacterium
AGGTGTTTTCTGATGGTTCGATCGGTCTTGCTACCAAGATACTGCTCGGCTCGCGGTCCAAGCCGGAGGGCGCCGTTCAGTCTTCTATTATTACGCAGCGTTCTATCGACGTTAATGAGAACCGAGTCAAGCCTGGTGATAGTCTTGTTATCGGTGGACTGCGAAAGACGGAAAAGCGGTCTGTAGTTCGCGGTGTCCCATTCTTTCAGGATATTCCGGTGTTGGGGGTATTATTCTCGAGCAAGGATTTCGAAGAAAAGGCCGATGAGGTCATATTTATTCTCACGCCGAGCATTTCCTCCGGCGGTGTTCCCTATACGGAAATGATAGAGGACGTCAAGAGAAAAAATGCCACGCCTGAATGGGACCTTGGGGTGGACAAGATGCTTAACGATCCATTTGGGACAGGAGCCTATACCAAACACATAGAGCAAAAGGCAGAACAGGCCCAGTATGAGCAGTTCAAATCGGAATTGGGGAAGGTTCAGGCTGAGGAGCAGGCCGATTTAGCGGCTCAGCGTGCGGATGTAGCCAAAGAGCAGGCGGCCAAAGCTGATGCAGATGCGAAAAAAGCACAGGAAGAAGCCCAAAAAGCCAGGGCCGAAGCTGAAAAAGCAAAAGGCGCAGCTACATTGTCAGATGCAGAGAAGGCAAAGGCACAGGCAGAGGCATTAGCGCTAAAACAGGTGGCTGAAAAAGCAGACGCCGAGGCGAAGAAAGCTAAAGAAGAAGCTGAAAAGGCGGATACTGCGGCAAAACAGGCCAGGGCGGACGCAGATGCCAAGGCCAAAGCAGAAGCCGAGGCCAAGGCCAGGGCAGAAGCCGAGTCGGCGGCCAAGACGCAGGCACAGGCCGAGACCGAGAAGGCCAAACAGGAAACAGTCCAGGCGAGGTCGGAAGCAGAGCAGGCCAAGGCCGAAACTGCGAAGGCCAAACAGGAAGCAGAACAGGCCAAAGCAGAAGCTGTAAAGGCAAAAGCTGAGACTGAAAAGATGAAAGCAGAACAAGAATCGCAGAAAGCCGATCCGAATAATCCGCAAAAATAGGTATAACTCTACATCGCAGGTAAGATAGCCTGTGAATAGCAGAAAAGAAAAATAAAATACAAAAATTGTTGAAGTAAGACAGACAGAATTAGAAATTAAGAATTGCGGAAATAAGACTGTCTTAACTCCGCAGCTTTTATTTTTGCATTTTAATTTTTTATCCTCTTATTTGGAAGGCAGTATATGGACAATTTGAACGTCAATAAACCCGTTTCTGAGGAAGACCGCAATAAACCAATACCTTGGGACGACGCCAATGCAGGTGTCTCGCATTCGCCTTTGAATTTAGGCGGTTCCAAGCCGTCTACTTCAACACCAAAACCTGCACCTACGCCTGCGCCTGTAACAACACCAACAATAAAGAAGGTTGGCGCCAAGATGGTTTCTTCTCCAGAGCGAATTACAGGCATGAAAACCTTTTTTGCAAAACTGCACGTGGGCAGTATAGAGTTTATCGACGAACAAATTATCAGTTGGCTTAGAGAAAATCCAGGCGTTATAATCAAGCAAACTAATACAACGACAGGAATGATTGTCAGCAAAGTGACAGAGCCCAACCTTATAGTTACGGTTTGGTATTAAAGCCAAAGAAAATTTTCACCCTTTTCCCAAGATGGAATCCTGTTACAGTGATTTATCTACAAGCCAATTCTGTGCAAAAAGAGCAAAATCAATTATATCCACATCGCCGTCAGGTTGGAAGTCTGCCCCGTTGCAGAATTTATTTTCACTCCCGCAATCGGTCCGTAACCACTGATTGGCAAACTCTGGAAAATCAAGCATATTAACTTTGCAATCGCCGTTGAGGTCTCCCTGCCCCGGCCCATTACAGTCAGTAGAGGTTATTGTTTGAATCCATGCGGCGTAGGAACTGATTCGCACCGCATCCATACGGTCAGGATCTTGCTGGAGATTTGGGTTACGATACCAGCTTTCCGCTACCGCGAGCGAGTCGCCGTGCCATTCTACTCCGCGTGTCAGCCCCACTACCGCCCAAGCAGTCCCTACTTTTATAAACCATCCGCCGCCAGAGTCATATTCGGCCGGAATTCCTTCGTATTGGGTGGCGCCCGGGTCATTAAAACGAGCAGTAATTACTTCAGATGTTCGTATACCATCAAAGGCTACATCATTGCCATCTATAATATTCGTACACCACCGCTGCGTATTGTTATTGTAATTTGCTCCCGTTCCCCAAGTGTAACCATACGGCGTGTTATCCCGAAAGCCGCCATAGAGAGTTATTTCCCGGCCTCGGCCGTAACCACCAATAACAATTGGATTACTTATCTCGTCGGTAGTTGTATATGGGGCAGCATAGGCAAGATTAGGGTCTGAACCATCGGTGTTTTTGAGCCGAATGAGACGGATATCGGCATTACCGGCTGTGCCGCCGGTCCACTGAGAGTTATAAATACAATTGTAGGTTACGCCGTTGATATCTACTGTTGCAGGGCTGGTACCCTGGTGGCGAGTGGTAAGAACCCATTTAGGAGAAACGACCACAAATGAGGCGTTAGTGCTCCATTTTCCAACGACAGCATTTGCCGGCTTATCCGCCCAGGTCAGTAAGTTTGGCTCTCCGCCTTCGTGCAGAATAATGCTTAGCCCCGCAGTTGGTGCCAGCAGTACCAATACACATAAGTATATGCAGTGCCAAGCTTTATAGCCAGGCCCGGGCTTCATCAAACCACACCTTCCTTTTTAGGACACATAAAAAGAATATTTTATCAGTATTCCGCATAAATTTCAAGGAAAATTAGGCTTTTTTAACGTGCGTCTAAATATTACTATATTTGGCGAAAACCCTTGACATATTGTTTGATTTGCCTTATTTTCTACAGTTTGGCTGTCTGTATGTTGCAGGTAGAAATAGTGTATTGGAAAAAGTTTGGAGGTTTTTTGTGGCTAAAGAGTTAGCTCGTGAACTAATTAATGCCGGTGTGCATTTCGGTCATGGCGCAAGCCGTTGGAATCCCAAGATGGCTCCATTTATTTTCGCCAAGCGTGGGAAAATCCATATTATTGACATCAGAAAAACTTTGGCAGGTATGCTTATAGCCAAGAAGCTTCTTTCTGATGTGGTTTCATCCGGCAAGGATGTTGTGTTCGTAGGCACTAAGCGTCAGGCACAAAAAGCCGTTGAGACGGTGGCGGAAAAATGCGGTATGCACTATGTATCCCAAAGATGGCTTGGCGGAATGCTTACAAATTTTAGAACCATACGGTCCCGTTTGCAGCGTCTCGAAGAGCTCGAGGCGATGCAGGCAGGTGGAACCCTTGAGAAAGAAAGCAAGAAGCAGGCATCTCGGCTGAAACGTGAGTTGAAGAAAATAAAGTCCAACCTCGAAGGCGTGCGAAAGATGTCCCGCCTGCCTGGCGCTATTGTGGTAGTTGATGCGAGAAAGGAATATCTTGCTTTGGCAGAGGCCAAGAAGCTCGGCATTTCAACAGTCGGGATTATTGACACCGATTCTGACCCAGACAGCGTTGATGTTGTTATTCCGGCCAATGATGATTCCATCAGGGCAGTTGGTTTGCTTCTTAATGAGCTGGGAGATGCGGTGGCGACAGGTAAAACGATGGCTCCTGCTCGTCAGGAGATGATGACGAAACAGCAAAGGCCCGGTCGCATCCGCTCGAAAAGGCCAGCATTGGCGCATGCCGGAGGCGAAAAGCCCAAAGAAGAGACTTCAGATGGGGACGAAGCGGAAAACGCATCCGAGCCTGGCCCTTCACAAAGCCAGCCAGAGCAGTCCTGAAGCTATGAACGAATTTATTAAAAAAAATCAAATATAAAAATTGTTGAATTAAGACTGTCTTATTTCCGCAATTTTGATTTTTCATTTTTCACCCCTTAGGGGTAAATTTTTTATTTTACTTTTGGAGTTTTGAGATGGTGGAAATTTCAGCTGCGACAGTAATGAAACTGCGGAAAATGAGCGGGCAGGGTATGATGGACTGCAAAGCCGCCCTTGGAGAATCCAACGGAGATATGAATAAAGCCGTTGAAATACTCAGAAAGAAGGGATTTGCCACATTGGCCAAACGTGCCGAGCGTGAGACTTCCGAGGGGTTGGTTGTCAGCAAGACCGGCAACGACGGCAAGGTCGCTGTATTGGCGACACTTTGCTGCGAGACTGACTTTGTGGCAAAGAGCGATGATTTCATCGCGGCAGCGGATGCCCTGGCTGACTATGCACTGGCTTGCCCGGAAAGTGACGGGGCAGCTAATGTCTTAAAAGCATCGATTAACGGCAGGACATACAACGAAGTACTGACTGAAGTTGTCAGCAAAACCGGCGAAAAAATTCAGGTGGGCGATTATGTAAAGTACAAGCTCACAGGTCCTGGACTGACAAGCGTATATGTTCATTTTAATAAAAAAGTCGGCACAATGCTTCAGATAGAGACCGGTGATGATAAGACGTCCGGTTCGGATATTTTGAAGAAAACGGCAGCCGATATTGCAATGCATATTACCGCAACAAAACCGTTGGCGCTGGATAAAGACGGGATTTCCGCTGAGATAATCGAACAGGAAAAATCGATAGCAGCAGCCCAGATTAAAAACAAACCTGCAAACATTGTGGATAAGATAGTGGAAGGCAAGATTAATAAATTCTTTGCCGATAATTGTCTTTTGTCCCAGCCGTTCGTGAAGGACGACAGCAAATCGGTTGCGGAGATATTGTCGCAGGCAGCCAAAGAGGCCGGCGGTCAGGCGAAGATAATAAAATTTGTGCGGTTCGGTGTTGGATGAGAGTTCAAAAATTAAAATTAAAAGTGCAAAATTGTGGAATCCCGACTTCGTCGGGATAACTGTTTTAACTGCATTTTTATTTTGAATGGTAGCTTACTTTACAAGGACTTATAGCAGTTCTTTCAATTAAATCGGTCGGTTTGAGTTATTTACTGGAAACCAATGGCAAAGAGCAAATACAAGCGGGTATTGTTGAAGGTATCGGGGCAAAGTTTTTGCAGTCCAGGGGGCTTTGGAATTGACGGCCAGCAGATAGCCTCAATCGGCGAAAGAATTAAGAATATATGCCGGATTGGGCCTCAGGTGGCCGTGGTTGTTGGCGGGGGCAATTTTCTGCGTGGTGAAAATTTTTCCGAGGTCAGCAAAATACCGCGTAACACAGCCGACTATATGGGGATGCTGGCAACGATTATCAACGCCTGTGCGCTGCAGGAGATGTTAGAGAAACTTGGGCAGCCCACGAGAGTTCTTAGCGCAATAGAAGTTTCGGCAATATGTGAACCATTTATTCGCAGAAGAGCGATTCACCATTTTGACAAGGGCAGGGTTGTGATACTGGCCGGTGGAACGGGAAATCCTTTCTTTACCACCGACACATGTGCAGCCTTGAGGGCTGCGGAGCTTAATGTTGACCTGTTGATAAAGGCGACAAAGGTTGACGGCGTTTACAGCGACGACCCGACGAAGAATCCTGATGCTGAATTATTTACAAAATTATCTTATGAGGACGTACTGAAGAAAAACCTCAGGATAATGGATCACTCGGCAGTGAGTCTGTGCCGTGAAAATAAGATACCAATCGTCGTATTGAATATTTTCAAAGAAGGTAATATCGCAAAGGCCATTTGCGGCGAGAATGTAGGGACATTGATTTCTTAAACTGGCCGAGGGTCAGTTTAAGAGTTCAAAAATTAAAATTAAAAGTGCAAAATTGTGGCATCCCGACTTTGTCTGGATGCTTTTTTAACTTTTTTATTTGGAGGTTTTAAGATGCCTGCAAACAAAATTGTTTCTGAACACGATGTCAAGATGAACAAGACGGTTGAATTCCTGCATGATGAATTCAAAACCCTTCGTACCGGCAGGGCGTCCGCGGCACTGGTTGAGAATATAAAGGTGGATTATTACGGCACGCCTACGCTGCTGAAGCAACTGGCGGCTTTGGCGACGCCGCAGGCCGATTTGATAGTGATTAAGCCGTTTGACCCTGCGTGCATAAAAGAGATTGAAAAGGCGATAAAATCCAGCGACTTGAGCATTGCACCGATCACTGACGGCAAAATCATAAGACTTAGTATTCCGCCGCTCAGCGAGGAAAGGAGAAAACAAATTGTCGGACAAGCCAAGCAGATGGCTGAGCAGACAAAAATTAATGTCCGCAATCTTCGAAGGGACGCAATCAAGCATCTCGAAACGGAAGAGAAAAGCAAGACTATAACGGAAGACGATTTAGAAAGCGGTAAGAAGCATCTTGATGAAATGACCAAAAAATATGTCGATAAAGTAGATTCGATACTCAAAGCGAAGTCCGAGGAAATAATGCTCCATTGAG
>JAPLMV010000149.1 GCA_026386835.1 Planctomycetota bacterium
TTTAAGTCAATAACCGAGCGTCGTTTACTTAAACGGCTAAAAGAACTGTGCGAGCAATGTGAGTTCGATAATCCGCGACAGTATAAACTTCACTCATTTCGCCATCACTTTGGAAGTCTATGTGCAAACCATAACGTGGCATATCGTAAGGCACTCGCCTGGCTTGGACACAGTTCATCTGAGATGCTGGATTTATATTACCATTTATATGATGAGGATAGCCAGAAGGCTATGGTGGCTCTGGCCAACTCCAGTGTAGTTGACGGTTGTTTTGGTTCACAATACTCTACGCTTGAGGGCAATTTGAGGGCAATGGGGCAGTCAAAAATCGAGAAAACGTTGCAAGTCCCGCAAGTGCAAGAGCTTGTGACATCACTGTCCAATATAACGGAGAGGGCGGGATTCGAACCCGCGGTACAGGATTATGCCCGTACGACGGTTTAGCAAACCGTTACCTTCAGCCGCTCGGTCACCTCTCCAGGTTATTTACTATCAACGAGTTGTCAATATATACAAATTAGAAAATATTTTACTGCAACCTTATTATAGTTTAGATAGTTTAGCATATTAATTGAAGTTTATTGTGACTATAATAAAAGATATTAATCATGTCAAAAGCCAAAACCAAAAAAAACACATTCTGGTAAACTTCCTCTCACTCTACATCCCAAGGCCTAATATTGCAAGAAAATTAAAACTCAAATAATTTATGGGTTTTGGGCATAAGCTTTCTCTCCTCAAATCCTTACGCTGCCAAAAGTATGTGTTTATCCGCTTCGGTCAGACCTCCCAACAGACGATATAGCGGAGCTTATAGATGGTTAAAAATGGTCACTATCGTCATACACAGGGAATTCACTTTGAGTGGATTATCCCCAAAAATCTTTTAAAAAAACCGCAAGTTTTAACATTTTAGGTTTTGTGTTTTGACAAATGGTGTCAAAGTCTTATAATGTGCCGAGTTTAATGGCTTAACTTTACAAATCTTCTGCCAAAAAATGCTTTGCAGGATGATGATAATTATGGTTATTTAAGGGTAAGGTATTTGAATAGAAGGATCAGGTACGATGACCAAAGGTCAACCGATAGACAGTCATATACATCTCGAGCACGAGCCGGCTATAAACAAGCTGTTTAAGCTGGCGATTAAAAGCACCGCAAGCGATTTGCATCTAAAGGTCGGTATGGTGCCGAAGATGAGAATACAAGGCAGCCTCAAAAATACCACAGGAGAAGAGTTAACAGAGGAATCGGCGGAAAAAATAATCTTTGAAATATTGAGCGACGAGCAGAAAAGGTTTTTCCTGGCAAACGGCGCTCTGGATTTTGCCTGGCAGGTTACCGAGACAGACCGTTTCCGTATCAACATCTTCCGTCAACGAGGCTATGTCAGTATGGCCGCAAGGCTGATAACAAGCAACATACCGCCCTTTGAATCCCTGCATTTGCCCCCGATAGTGGGGAAAATGGCAGAATCTCATGAGGGGCTTGTGCTTGTGACAGGTCCCACAGGGTGCGGCAAGACCACCACTATCGCATCAATGATTGACCACGTCAATTCGACACGTGCCTGCCATATCGTAACGATTGAGGACCCGCTCGAGTTTCTGCATAAGGACAAAAAGGCTATTGTTTCGCAAAGGGAAATAGGCATAGATGTCCCAGGTTATGAAGAGGCGCTAAGGTCGCTGATGCGACAGGACCCGGATGTGGTACTGGTTGGTGAAATGAGAGATTATGAAACGCTGACTGCTGCAATGAGGGCTGCGGAAACGGGACACCTTGTTTTTGGAACTCTTCACTCTGCGAACGCTTCGCAAACCATACAAAGAGTTTTAGACCTTTTCCCGCAGGAAGAAAGAGACCTTGCAAGGCAGACCTTTGCCTTGACTTTCAGAGGGGTAATCAGCCAGAACCTGTTGCCGGGAATAAAGCCGGAAGCAAAGCGGGTACCTGCCGTCGAGATTCTTACGGCCAATCCGATTGTTAAGAAGCTTATTTCGGAAGGTCGTGAGGTGGAGCTTCCGAATGTTATTCGCTCCTGTCAGGGCGAAGGTATGCAGGATTTCACTGAAAGCTTAAGAAAACTTGTCATGGAAGAATGGATTGATCTTAAGGTGGCCATTCAATATGCACCCAATGTCGAGGAACTCAAAATGGCGATCAAGGGAATTAGGACGACCGCAAGCGGTATTCTTTAGGTTTAATCCGATTGCAAAATGGAGTGTTTATGCAGGATATAATGCTGATTTCTGTTCAATATGGTGGTTATATATCCATAGTTAAATTTGTTATTTTTCTTATCCTCTTTTTTCTTTGGCTCCCCCTGGTTAGCTGGGTATACAGGGACGCACAGGAAGTTGGCGCCAAAGAAA
This sequence comes from Planctomycetota bacterium, assembly GCA_026386835.1. Classification (GTDB taxonomy): domain Bacteria; phylum Planctomycetota; class Phycisphaerae; order Sedimentisphaerales; family Anaerobacaceae; genus JAPLMV01. Next base: position 2,376 of record JAPLMV010000149.1, read on the forward strand.
ACGTATGGGGCGGAATTGTCGGCGGGGCGTCGGCTCTGGCAATCCTGATTTGGCTGATTTTGCCCATCTTTATAGTTGGAATGATTTTCTATATGGCAGTGATCGCAACGACGGCGATTATATATGTAAAGCACCGAAATACCAGGGTGATGGAGTTCGACAGAATCATGACGGTCGAGCATATAAAGAGCCTGTTTTCACCAAGTGAACAGAAAAAACTTAGCGGTGAGAAAAATTTTGTCTTCATAACGGCCAACGGAAATGAAGTTCCTGTCCCTGAGGCCAGAACACCCGAATTTTACGGCTACAAGGCGGCATTTGATATTTTGAGCGATGCATCATGGCGCAGGGCAGAGAACCTGGCATTTGTACCGACGGCGCAGGATTACGGCGCGGCCTACCAGATTGATGGGGCGGTCGTCAAGCAGCCGTCCGTAGAAAAGGAACAGGCAAAGTATTTCATTAACTTTTTGAAAAGTCTTGCGGACTTGGACCCAAAAGAAAAAAGAAAGCCGCAAAAAGGCAAGTTTAAAATCCGAAAGGAAAAGAACACCATCGAGTGGGAGGTAACGACGGCCGGTTCCACTGTCGGCGAACAGATTCAGATAAAACGCGGCGGTATGCAGGATGTGAAGAAACTGTCGGATATCGGGCTGATGCCGGAACAGTACGCACAGCTAAATTCCATTAGCGAACTGAAAAAGGGTCTGTTTATCGTAACGGGCCCGCCGAAATCAGGCCTATCGACTACCTTCTACGCTATGCTGAGAAATCATGACGCATTCCTCAACAGCATAAACACTCTCGAAAGACAGCCTTCAGCGAAACTTCCAAATATAACCCAGAATGTTTTTTCGCTCAGCGACACCGGTACAACCACATACGCTAGAAAGCTGCATACGATAATACGTATGGGGCCAGACATTGTCGGTATAGCGGAGGGCAGCGATCCGGAAGTGGCAAAAATCGCCCGTGAAGCTGCCAAAGACGGCAAGCTTATCTATATCCAATTCGAAGCAGACAGTGTCCTGCAGGCGTTTGCAAAATGGATGAAACTGATTGGTGACAAAAACCTGGCGATGGAAACACTCATTGGCATAAGTAACCAGCGGCTACTCAGAACCCTCTGCGACGAATGCAAACAGGGTTATGCGCCGGATAAGGAACTTTTGAGAAAGTTTAACATCCCTTCAGAGAAGGCAAAAGTCCTTTATCGCGCCGGAAAAGTTATCTACGATAAGCATGGCAAGCCGCTGACATGCGAAAATTGTCAGGGGACAGGTTTTGTAGGCAGAATCGGCATTTTTGAGATTATTACAATAAACGACGAGTTGAAAAATGCCATACTGCCGTTAAATTCCATCTCTGAAATCGGCTCACAGTTCAGACGCGCCAAGATGCTCTCTTTGCAGGAACAGGCGATGAAACATGTTATCGAGGGCAGGACCGCCATAAATGAAATGGTCATGGCGTTTTCGTCAGGGAAAAAACCTCAATCGCCGGAAGCAGGCGAATAAGAGAATGATCAAATTTTTCAGATTCCAATATCAGAATTTCAAATTCGAACCTGTAATGAAGTTGAAGCAGTTTATTTTGGAGAATTTTTAGATGGCCAGTTTACTTGTACTGCTGATTATTTTGGGATGTGCTGCTTATCAGTATTTCAAAGGCAATCTTATAAAGGCATTTGTTACAATAGTAATCGTAATTTATGCCGGCACATCTGCATTCGGATTTTTCGAGCTTCTGGCAAATGTTTTCATAAGTAGGGGCGAGGACAGCAGCTATGCCTCAGTTGTTCCATGGGCGCAGATGATATGCTTTCTGCTGTTGTTTGTCGTTGTCTTTGCAATCCTGCAGACAGCTTCTGCCAGGTTGATACGTCATCCGATTGATTTGGGTTTTATGCCTGAGCGAATTGGCAGGCCTATCTGCGGAATCTTACTGGGGTTGTTTCTGTCAGGGGTGTTGCTTGCTGCTCTTGCAATGGCTCCATTGTCCAGCAGATATCCTTATCAGCGTTTTGATGCGGCAAAGCCCAATCCAGAAAGTGCAAGCGGGGTACTGTTTAACGTAGATGATTTTGTAACAGGGTGGTTTGATATGTTAAGCGGCGGCACTTTCAGCGGCGATACAAGTTTCGCTGCAGTTCATCCCGATTTCATAAGCCAACTCTATCTGACAAGGCATAGTGAAGATAAAAATGTTGATGTTGTTACCACTGCCCAGGCGATAGAAGTGCCTCCCAGGAAAGCGGTATGGCCTGCTCCGGATGTCCTCAAGGACGCAGACGACCTGAACAATACCATCTCGGCTCGGGGTGGTCATAACCTTATGATAGTACGTATGGGTCTGAAGAAAAATGCGATAAAAGAATCCGCCGGCTTTACCCTCTCACAGATAAGGGTAATCTGCAAATCGAGGGAAGATGCAAAAGACCCACTTAAGGGAAAAGGGAGGAATATTTATCCACTCGGTTATCTTGCGGAAGCCGGCCAGATGAAGAAAAAAGGACTAAAGGACACAGTTACATTCAAGAGAGATGAATTCGGCGATAAGTCAAAACTGGTCGACTTTGTCTTTGAGGTGCCGAATGATTATATCCCTGTGCTGATTGAATACAAACACAATAACATTGCATCATTACCAAGCCCCGTGACCGCAGAGCAGGCAATGTCGGAAGAAACTGCGGCAGTGCCGGCAAAGGAAACTACGGAAAATTTAGAGAAAAAGGAAAAAGGTGCAGAGAAACCCAATCCTTAATAAGAAAGGCGTGAATCGTATCTCGTAGAAAAAACCTTCCGCAAATGAGATACGAGCGACAAGGAACGAACAATTAGCAGCACACAGCAAGGTCTTCGAGATTTATTTCCATCAGATGCTCCAGATAGGCAGTTAAATCTTCTTCGGAAAAAGTTGCCAGGAACTCAGGTTTGGCGCTTTTGTTGAGTTCGCAGATGTAATCTATTAATTCCCTTTTATTCATAAGCTCGTATCCTTCAAAACCTGTAAAAAACTAAAATTAACTTAGTCCAATATCGACACAGCAAAGTTTTTTTCTTTAGTTGCTAAAAGGCCCTGTTTTATAACGCCCTATAACCCAAAACACCATATAGCAGAAGATTTCATGCCTTTACCACAACATATAGCCTTCTCGGCCTGAGCATTTTATGATTTTATGAAGTGTCCAATAAAATGGCCTTTCAGGGGGGTGTAACTTGTGCCATAAAAATCATTTTTTTTATTTTTATTTTTTGTGCTGGTTCGCAGCATCTGTTTTTGAGGGTTGTTTTACGGGTTGTGACGAAATTACACCTAATAAATAGAGGATGTTATAATACGACTGGATGCCTGAATAAAATGCTTATCCTGTAAAAAAATCCCTTGTCCTTTTTGGGCTGATTATTGTATCATTATCCTTTTTGGGATTATCCTAACGTGTTATGTGGAATATAGCTTTTTTGGAGGTGAAAAAGTGGCCAGTACTAACGACATTCGCAATATTATTCTCATGGGGCATGGCGGCAGCGGCAAGACATCTTTAACCGAGGCGATACTGCACAAGACCGGTGCGACGAATCGGCTTGGAAGCGTCGATGAAAAGTCTTCCATCTGTGACTACTACGACGAAGAAAAAGAGCACTTGCATTCGATACTGTCGGCTATAGTAAACACCAATTATGGCGGCAAATTAGTCAATATCATTGATACGCCGGGCTTTCCAGATTTTGTAGGCCCTTCCATCAAGTCGATTCCTGCCTGTGAAACAGCTGTAATAGTAATCAGCGCCATGACGGGCATAGAAACCAACACTCGCAAGATGTTCGATATGACTACAAAAGCCAATATGCCTCGGATAATCGTCATAAATAAAATCGACGGCGAGAATATAGATTTGCCTGAATTGCTCAAGAACATCCACGAGACCTTCGGATCCAACTGCCGCTGTGCCAATCTGCCTGCTGCGGATAAAAACTCAGTTATCGATTGCATAGAGAACAAGGCCGGCAGCTCGCCTGTGATGGATATTGGACAGGCGCATACCGAACTGATTGAAAGTGTCATCGAGGCCGATGACCAGCTTATGGAAAGTTATCTTGGCGGCGAAGAGATACCGCCGGCAAAGGTAGCTTCGGTGTTTGTGAAGGCACTTAAGACGGGGACAGTTATTCCGATAGTATTCACAAACGCACGAAAAGAAATCGGCATAACCGAGCTTCTTGATATTATTGTAAAATATACCCCTTCGCCTGCTGAGGTGGCGCCTGTGGTACTGAAGAATGGCGACAAGGTAACCGAGCTAAAGGCCAACCCGGCGGGACCGCTGGCGGGACTTGTGTTTCGAGTTACTTTTGACCCCCGCTCAAATATGAAGTATTCGTCGATTCGCATCTTCAGCGGCACAATCAAGTCGGACACCAATATGCTGCGCAACGATGAGAGAAGAGGTATCAGACCAGGACACATCTTAAAACCGCAGGGTCAGGAAAACAAGGAAATGAGCGAGGGGGTAGCCGGCGACATTATAAACCTGGCCAAAATTGAGGACCTTAAGGTCGGAGACCTCATTCACGACGGTAAAGTTGCAGGCCCCTTAGGGGCAGGCAAGTTCGAAATGCCGGCGGCGCCGGAGCCGATGTTCTCGCTTGCAATTGAGCCGGCGACAAGAGGCGACGAGCAGAAAATCGGTTCAGCCATCGATAAATTGTGCGAGGAGGACCCGTGCTTTAAGGCAATCCGCGACATGCAGACTAAGGAACTGGTTATGAGCGGACTTGGCGATTTGCATTTGCGGGTAATGCTCGAAAAGATGGAAAAGCGGTTTAAACTGGCGGTAACCACAAAGCAGCCGAAGATTCCGTATCGAGAGACGATAACTGTAAAGGCTGAGGGGCATTACAGGCATAAAAAACAAACCGGCGGGGCAGGACAATTCGGTGAAGTTTATCTGCGTGTGGAGCCGGCAGAGCGTAATTCCGACCCGCCGCTGCAGTTCGGCTGGGATATTTTCGGCGGTTCAATTCCGGGGCAGTTTGAGGCACCGGTTGTAAAGGGTATCAATGACGTGATGAGCAACGGAATTGTTGCGGGCTTTCCGATGCAGGACATAAAGGTTTCCGTTTATGACGGCAAGTACCATCCGGTCGATTCTAAGGAAGTAGCATTTCGCTCGGCAGGAAAGGGTGCATTCATCGACGCTGTCCAGAAAGCAAAACCTGTTCTCCTTGAGCCGATAGTGAATATAGAAATTACCATTCCTGCCGAGAATATGGGCGATATTGCCGGCGATCTGGCCTCGAAGCGCGGAAGAGTCATAGGTCAGGATATGCTCGCTGGCAATTTCCTCGTTGTCAAAGCGCAAGTGCCGCTGTCGGAAGTTACCCAGTATAACAGCCAGCTCAAAAGCGTTACGGGCGGACGAGGCAGCTATTCAATGACATTAAGCCACTATGAGGTAGTGCCGCCGAATGTTCAGCAG
>JAPLMV010000038.1 GCA_026386835.1 Planctomycetota bacterium
TGTGTTCTGTTTCCGCATCCACATCCATCGCCGATGCCGCCCCAGCCACTGTCGCTGTGTCTTTGCCGCCGCCTTCGCTGGTTGGTGTATAAATCTCATCTAAGATACCGCCCAGTGAGGTATCATCGGCCTGCAGTGACAGGTCTAAAAGGCCTGAGCCGCTGCCGAAAGTATCGAGGTTGGCATCCTGCTCAATTTTTTCAAGTGACGCCTCGTCAGATGAAAGCGGGGTGGTCTTGGCTGGATCGAGTTTGGTTTCGCCGAGCGTGTCCTCAGCCATCTGATAATCCTTATTGGTTTCACCGAGAACGTCGATTCCTTCGCTGGCTATTGTGTCGCCATCGCTAAGGTCTGGGCCTTTAGCGGCGGGTTCTTCTGTTTCAGGTGCAAGGGAAATTTCATCTTCGAGCACCTGCGGTTCTTCTGCTGGCTCCGGCTTGGCTTGTGGTTGCAGTTGCGGTTTTTCCTCGGCAGGGGCCTTTTGTGTTGCCATAATACGAGTGTCGGACATCAGGGCTTCGACTTCGTCTATCTTAAAGAGCACCTCGCTGCCGCCGGTGCGAAACTCCCTCAATCTGCCTTGGTGGACTATCTCTTTTACCTGCTCTTCGGTCTTATTGAGCTTGTCAGCGACTTCCTTCAACGAATAAAACATACCAGCCATATACAGTTCTCCCGCAGGCGATTTATTGCCTGCTTTAATTCCTATTATTACAGTACTTCTGTCCAGTTCGAAAAGCGACCCTCAAAACCATATTATACCCTAAATTACCATGTAAATGCAAGCTTTTTTTACCTAACTTGAGCAAATACCGGCAAATAGCTGCGGTTTTAAAACCCTGTGATTATTCGGTGAAAAGGGGGTTATTTTTAGCTGCCGTTGTTTGGCTCAGCTATTTCAATGATGTTGACGTCCTGTTCCTGCTGCTGTTCTTCCGGCATTTCCTGTATTTCAGAGTTTTGTGGTTTTTGGTGCTGGGTCAATTTTTCCAGCATCATTTTGACCTGCTCTGGTTTCGGGTCTGCGGTATTGTAATTTTCGAGCATCCTGTCGTATTTCCAGCTTCGAGCCGCCAGTAATCTGAGCCGGTTGTGGGCAGGGGAGCGATTGTCTATCTCGTAAACCCAAATCGTTTGGCTGGCCATATCTACCATTGCCAGGCCATAACTGTCGCGGGTAAGCTGGACTGGAATTGCTGAAATACCGCTATCGGTGCTGGCCTGCAGTTGCGCATAGGCTTTTGCTGGCGGGCCGAATCTACCAGCCATGAAAATCAGACATAATACTGCACCGGTAATGACAGCGGGCAGAAGCCATTTTCTTTCTGTTTTTGAGTTCATAGTTTCCATAATTTACGCCTCACTTTTTCCAAAACATATATTTGATGTGAATGTTATACATTAAATAATTGTAAAAATACAAGCTTTTTTCAGGTAAAATAACTGTCAACTGTCGCCAGATGTTATCCAATGTCATCCAAAGTCATCCAAATGCATTCAGAAGCACTCCAAAGGTACTCC
>JAPLMV010000083.1 GCA_026386835.1 Planctomycetota bacterium
TCTTTCATAAAAGTATTCGTCGAGAAATCGCCGAGACTGTCGGCAAGCTCACGGTAAAAGCTGCTGTCTTGGTTCGGCGATATGACGGGGACGGCGCCTGCGCCGGCGTATTTTAAGATAAGCCGATGCAGGCAGCTATACATTCCGAACCTGCATGGGCCGGAACTGCCGGGCATAAAAAAGGCGGTCTTGTCTGGGTCGAAGTCCTTTGCCCTTATGACCGTCAGCATATCACCTGCGGTAATGGCACATGGCAGGCATTCTTTGCCGGTAGTGAACTGTCTTCCCTGTCGCAGGGCTTCTTCGTCGGCAACGGGCATAACCTGAGCCGGCTGACCATACGCCCTGAAACTTGCGGCGATGCCGTAAGCGCAATCGCCCATATACGGGACATGCCATGTGCGATGGCGGCCCAGCACTTTTACTTCGGCTTTTGGTTTGTGGGCCTGCCGGCTAAGTGGTTCTTTGGCAGGGTGATAATTTTTCAAACTTTCGAGGAACGCTTCCAGCCGAGTAATCACGCCCGCATCGGCGGAATGCTCATCGAGCTCAAGCTGAAGACTTGGCTTATTAGCCATAATGTCCTTGAAAAATGTCTGCAGGAACGAATCGGGGCCGCAACTGAAATTGGAAAGATATATCGCAAAAAGCCGCGGGTCGTCTTTGATTAGTTCAGCGGCGCGCAGAATCTTCTGGCCATAACTCCAGTAAACCTCGCTGTGAAGATTTGGGTCGGTCAATTGCGCCTGGTCAAGGTCGAGCATATCTATTGGAATAATATCTACGCCGAGCTCGGAGAGTTTGGCTGACAACTGGAGATTAACACCCGGGTCGCAGCCGTTATATGGCCTGGAAACAAGCACAAACAATTTTTGGCCGGGGCTGACTTTGCTTAGTATTTCTCTGCCCTTTTCCTTTAAATCGTGGTCGAATCCCTTCTGGGCGGCAAACGCTGTTTTAAGTGCCCTGCGAACTGCGAAACTGGAAACCTTCAATTTTCTGCCGAGCGAAAGAAATCCCTTTCTCATTAATTTTTCGTCCTCGACAAGGCGAATTGGAGCGGTAAGAATTTTAGTCTGGCCAAGCTTATCGGCAAAGGCAGTCTGTGCCTGGTAAACAAGCGACTGGACATAGGGACACAACTGATTGTGTTTGTTCTCAGGGAAGCCGGCTGATACTGAAATAATGCTCGGCAGGAAAATGTAGTCCACTTTTTTCCCGATTAACTCAGCGATGTGACCATACGCAACCTTAACAGGAAAGCATGGCTGAGCGGTAACAGTTTCGACACCCTGACGTATTATGCTCTTGTCGGTCCGGCCTGAGAGAATCACTTCAAAGCCAAGTTCCTTAAAGAACCGCGAAAACAGCGGCAGGAGCTGCCAGTTTACCAAGGCCATCGGAATACCTATTTTGGCTTTGCGGCTTTGGGGAGATTGTTCTTTCTCGCTCAGGCCTGCAAATTCGAGCATTTTGCTGTTTCGGTAATCGAACGCACCGATGCCTTTTATTTTTTGCGTTCTCTTTTTCAGGTTATATCTGTCGCACCGCGAGCCGTAGTATAACGGCTCCGAGCCGGGCAACTGCACCTTTTTGACTTCGCAGTGATTGGGGCAGTGTTCGCAGGTGAATGATTCGACGCTGTATTCTATCGAGACAAGTTTTTCAAAACCTCTGAAGGAACTTTCGACGGCCTTGCCTTTTTCTTCGCACAGCTTTTTTATATGTTCCGCTGCGACAGATGCCGCACCGATAGAGCCGGTTACCTCGTGATGGTCCGGCACCATAATTGGCTTGCCGGTAACATTTTCGAAGGCAGCCCAGACAGCCTTATTAAATGCCGTGCCGCCCTGGAAGCAGATATTGTTTCCGATTTTGCGCCGACCGACAACGCGATTAAGATAATTGGCGACGATGGAATAACTAAGGCCTGCGACAAGTTCCGGCGCCTGCGCCCCCTGCTGCTGATAGTTGAGCAGGTCGGACTCCATAAATACCGTACACCGCTCACCGAGTTTTATCGGGGCGTTGCTCTTAAAGGCAAGGTCGGCAAATTCGTCCTTGATATTTATGCCCAGACGCTGCGACTGCTCCTCGAGAAACGAGCCGGTACCCGCTGCACAGGCATGATTCATTTCAAAATCTACTACAACGCCGTTTTCGAGCGATATGTATTTGCTGTCCTGGCCGCCGATTTCGAATATCGTATCAACCTTCGGATTGACTATTGCGGCCCCGATGGCCTGTGCGGTGATTTCATTGATGACAACATCTGCGCCTATGAAGTCGCCAGTGAGGTATCTGCCCGAACCGGTAGTCGCTGCGCCCAGGATTTTGACCTTACCAGCAACTTTTTTGCCGACAATATCCATGCACTGCCGAACGGCCTCGATGGGGTTGCCCACAGTCATCAGATATGTTTTGGCCAGTACCCTGTTTTCTTTATCTATAATCGCTATTTTTGTACTTATTGAGCCGACATCGAGACCCAGATAGGCCTCTATCGGTCCGTTCGCATCCGCAAGCAGATGTTCATAAACTTTGCTTTGGGGCGGAGGCAAAACAGGTATATTGAGCTGCTGGCGGCGAGGAGCAACTTGCAGCGCCGAGCCGCGATGGGTAAGATATTCGTTAATTTTATCAAACTTAATATGCCCGTTGTCGTGGACGTGGTCTGCCTTGGTCCTGGCTACAAGTATCGCGCCGATGGCGCCTGTGAAAAAGTGTTTTTCAGGAACGATAAGCTCATCTTTTTTTAATTCGAACACTTCCTCGAAGGCCCTGACGACGCCGATATTGGCTGCTACGCCGCCTGTGAATATTATCGGCTTGACAAATTCTCTGCCGCACCCGAGGTTGCTTTTGAGGTTTCTTGCCAGGGCAAAGCACAGACCGGCAATAATGTCGCAGCTCGGCGTTGCCTGCTGCTGAAGATGAATCATGTCACTCTTGGCAAAGACCGAGCAGCGGCCTGCCATTCTCGGAACGTTTTTGCTTTCGAGTGCAAGCTGTCCAAATTCGTTTTCAATATCTATGCCCAGACGCTGCGCCTGTTGGTCGAGAAACGAGCCGGTACCTGCCGCACAAACGGTATTAAGCTCAAAATCGCGAATCCTGCTTTTGCCGTCCTGCATCGTCAGGAAAATCAGTTTGCTGTCCTGTCCGCCCATTTCAATTATAGTCGCCCGTGGGAACTGCGGATAAAGATGGTGTATGGCTGCCGCCTGGGCCGGCACTTCATTTACAAAAGCGATGCCAAGCAGCTTAGCCAAAAACCTGCCCACAGAACCAGTTGCTGCTGAAAGCACTACATCCGACGGGTTTATCTGCCGGAAAAGTTCTTTGAGTTGTTCATGGGCAGTTTCCATAGGCCTGCCCTTTGTGCGGCGGTAATCACAAAAGGCAACCGCAAGTTTCTCATCCAGAACAACAAGGTCACTGCTGGCTGAGCCGATGTCTATGCCTATGTATAGTTTGCCCCGGCCTCGCAATGGCTCAAGCCGAGATTGTCCGGTTCGTCCAGATATTATTATATCAGTGTTCATACGGCTATCCATGCCCATCTCCCTAATCAACTTATTGTTTTGTCGTCTATTTTAGCGGCTTACGCTTTTTGTTCAAGAGATTATATAAAAATCCCGCCTGTTTATGTGTCAAGCCGGCCTGTGAAATCATGTGGACAACCTGTCAGTAAATCTGTTACATCCCATAAGAATTAACATACCAGTATTGTCATGGAATTCATCCACCTGTCTACACAAGATGAATTAACTTACAATCCTACAGGTTATCCACAAAAAATATGCCTGCTGGTTTTACCGTAACTATATACAAAAAACGTACTTGCAAGAAGATACACTCTGAAATTTAACCTATTCACAGACCATAAGACTAATAAGAATATTCTTTAAATAATAATTAATAGTAGTCATAGCCGCAAGACCGGCATGAGTAACAAGCCAACACCAGTTACAATCTATACGCTCTAAGGGGCACACGTCAAGTTTGAAAAATAGCCTGGATACAGCCGAGTGCTATTCCGTACCGGTTTGTAATTTCAGTAAAATGCGGGTTATTTGTAAAAACACCAAATTTACTGTATACTTTTAACTGTCAAAAATAGGTGCAGAAAAAAAATTGGACAATTTGGAAAAATTTCGAAACAGAAGGCAGGTTTTGTGCATCTTATAGTTGAACAAGCAATAGGAACTGAGCGACAGGGATGAGTATAGCGAATGATAGACTGGAATCGCTTGTTCGCCGGCTAAGGGCAGGCGACAGGACGGCGGCAGCAGAGCTTGCAGATGCCTACTATCAGCAGATATATGTGTTTATGAGGCGTCTGGGACACAGTAAGCCGGTCAGCGAAGACTTGACGCAGGAATGTTTTCTTGCGGCCTGGCAGCATTTAGGCCAGTTGAGGGATGATACCGCCCTGGCCGGCTGGTTGTATCGTATTGCCGGCAATGCCTCAAAAATGTACTGGCGCAGGCATAAAGGCAACCAGATTAGCATCGAGCAGATTAGTCTGGCTGACGGTTCCGAAGCCGGTGACAAAGCAGAACAGGCAGAGCAGTTCAGTCGTGTGCAAAGTGCCCTGCTGAAGATGCCGATGAAATGGCGACGTGTGATTGTTTTACATTATATGCAGAACCTGACTATTACAGAGGCCGCCGAAGCGACAGGAGTAAGACAAGGAGTCTTTAAAAGCCGTCTCAATGTGGCGATAAAGAGTTTAAGAAAACGGCTGGCAGAACCAGCGGACGGAGAGCTATAAAATGAACCAGGAAAATCTCGAAAAATTGTTAAGCGGCTTGGCCGATGCCGAAAAAGAACAGGCCTCGCCATGGTTGGCCCAACGCATAAAGCAGCAAATACCTCATGCCCTTATGCCGCGAAGAGGCGGGCTCGACACCATAAATATAATAATTGATTTGAAAATAAGCAAACTGGCTGCTGCCGCAGCGATTATTCTGAGCATGATTGTCTTCACTAACTTCCTCGGCGGGCGCGGTTCTACTGGTGGCGGTATATACCAGGACGGCAAACTCATGGTTAAATACCTCTTCGGCAATATCTCCGCAGGGGACGATTTGCCCGCCTTATCCGCCGGCAGGATAAAATATGATTTCCTCGTCCACCAGGGAAAAGAGATTGTCTATTACGGTGACAGCATCGCCCAAAAGGACAGTAATGCCATCCTTATGCAGTGGAAACTTTCTGACGATAAGTATATGGTCATCTTTGCCGACCTGCGAGAAAGACAAGTTAGCGGTGATGAACTGATAAAACTCCAGGCTCACATGCTGGAAAAAAAATAAAATAAATTTGCCAAATTTTAAGCCTGTCGCTTTGCTTATAAGACAAAAAGGCCTTTTGATAGGCAGGGCATCTCTGACGCATCTGTGGATGCTCTTTAAAAAGTTAGTTCAGTATTTTGTCGTGATTGCGATGTCATCCGCGCATATTCATGTCGTTCGTGCGGCGGAAAACGTCCGTAGTGCTGTAAAATGTGCGTAGTGTTAACTATACAAAACAATA
>JAPLMV010000040.1 GCA_026386835.1 Planctomycetota bacterium
ACAATGACTTATCTCTTCCCTATCCGCTATATGCTATATGCTACACGCTATTTTTCCGACCAAACGCGCAGCTTCACCCCTTTATAGAGGGACGCTTTTTTTCTGCGCCTCAGTTCTTTAAAATTTGCATAACAGAGAAAAATTTAAAATCTGCCTGCGGCTTAGCCGTGGTTGATTTTTTCTTAACTTCTTATTTTTCAATGGCTTACGACTTAAGACTTGTGGTTTTTAGCTGTCGTTTGACATACTTTGGACATACTTTGGAGTATCTTGGAGTATCTTTGGAGTATCTTTGGAGTGCTTTGGAGTGCGTTTGGATGTCTCTGGATGACCTTGGAGGACATTGGAGTTTCACCTACCAACAGCAGGTGCACCATATTGCGTATTGCGCAAAAGAAATAATAAACCGAAACCCTGTTTCAATCGTAGATAAGAAAAGAAGTGGCTGAAAAAAAAGGCGTTGCTATAATAGGCGGCAAAACTAATGTTATTGATTCATAAACTGTGGATTGTAAACTAAAGGAGAAATTTTATGTGTGAACAATGCGGCGGCTGTGGTGGAGAAAGCACTGAAAAGACTTTTGAAGAAAAGGTCAAAGAGGCAATTGAGTCTGTCAGGCCTGCCTTGCAGGGACATGGCGGCGATATTGAACTTGTCGGGACTGAAAAGGGTAATACCGTAAAGGTTCGGCTGCAGGGTGCATGTCACGGCTGCCCCGGCGCACAAATGACGATGAGGATGGGCATCGAAAGAATCCTGAAGGAAAAGGTGCCTGAAGTTCAGAAAGTCGTAGCGGTATAAATTAAACGCAGTTCAATCGCCGGTCAGTTGGCCGGCGTTTTTTGCTGCACATTATTCGCGGGTTTTTGCAGACGGAAGATGTTGACATAACCCCTGTCTGATCCCACCTGCGTCACAAATTCGTATGGGCTGATGTTCTTTGGTTCGCGGAGCATGGCTATGGTTTTATCCAAATTTGTCTGGCGGTAGCCGGTATGGTCTGTGCTTAATCCTTCGCGTGTTGCCCAGACGACGTAAGTGATGTTTTCATTGTAACAGGCCTTGACAAACTCCGCAGGGTTGTCGGCTTTGGGCAGGCCGACGATATTGTCAGTATACTTAGGTGCAAATATCTGTACCACGCCGGCCATATATACACCTAACTTTTCACCCGGCTTTGCGTTTGTCACATACCAATCCGCCAGTTGTTTGAACTCGGCATCGGTCTGGCCGTTACCGAGCATGCGGACAAGTATGAATTGATTTGAAACGATAACAAGGCACAGAACCGCAAGGATAGCGAGCTGACGCAACGGGTCTTTGAATTTATAAATATAAGTGCGAGCAGCGAGCAGAATAAATACGACCGCCATCGCAACATAAGGTACCGAAGCGGACGTGACACTTACAGGTTTTAATTTGGGCAAAACAGGCAAAAGACCGACCAGCCATATACAAGCGATTATAAGAATAATTCCCTGCAGCAGTAAAACTATTGGCCGCGGGATTCGGCTGTTTTTGTTGAGCAAGTTCCAGATGCTTTGGAAGCCGAACAGGCACAACAATAGTGCAATCCAGAAAATCGGGTCGTGGAATCGCGTGAGGGGATATGGGTATCTTGCGTGGACGATAAAATACGGGACGAAAAATAAAAGCAGGGCCAGTATATTCCAATCCTTTTTGAATAATCCATAAAGAGCGCCGAAGAAAAACCCGGCCGCTGCAAAAAGTTTACTCAGTTTCCAGAGCGTATCCGCGGCATCCTGTCCTGCATCGGAGTATGGCATAAGCAGTGGATAGAACGCCACCTGCCAGAGCAGGTTCATATGTTTTACTATGCCAATTCTACCCTCAACGGATTCCGTGAAGCCTTTGGCATATTCTTTTGCAAAGAAAACGTTGAGATAATGGCTGCCTTCCGAGCCCCAGGTCAGTATAGTGCCGAGCATCCAGATTCCGAAAGGAGCAGCGGCCAGAACCGAGTATACAAAAGCAAGTATACGCTGCTTTTTGGTTTTGCGATAGATTAAGTCCATTATAAAAGCAGCCAGAATCAATGCCGCTGCTTCGTAACGAACCATAGTTGCAATTGAAGCGAACAGGTAGCAGAAATTTGAGCGATTGAGTAAAAAGTAAAAGGTGAGCAGGATGAAGAACAAATAAGTAGTCTCGACTATCGGCTCAGTGAGCAGGTAAAGCACCCAGGGGTTAATTATTGCGAGGATGGCAAACCACTGAGCAGTCCTGCCGAGGAATTTTCTGGCGATAAGCCAGAGTAAAATCAAGTTAAATGGGTGCAGGATGGCATTTAGCAGCCAGCCAGCAGTGAGGTTTGGATATTGTCCGCCGAGGAAATACGAGAGAATAACCTGAAGCAGACCGACAACAGGTGCCTGTTTGAATGTCGAAGGAATCTTAAAAGACAAAAGCTCCTGGCCAACCCGAAAAAAGGCGGGAAAATCAGAGATGGGGACAACCGTGTGGCCGAAATAAAGAATCGAGTGATAGACGCCAAAGGCAAAAAGAACCACGGCGGTGAATATGTCGAGATATTTTTCCTGCCTGGCGATAGTTTCGAGCGGCAGAATTTGAACGGGGCTTTGTTGTATTGTCTTTTGAGTGTGTTGACTGAATTTTATTTCTTTTCGTCCTGCCACTATTATTAATCCTGTTAACTAAAAACTATTCGCCAATCTTCTGTAATTCTATCGTCTGGAACATACCAATCAAGTTATTAAAAGGATAGAGAGCACATTCAACTGTTTTGACAATCGGGTAAGCAGCCGAAGGCAACAATTGCCGCAGGGTGAATCCGCCGCTGATTAGATACCGCACAGGCGTATGATTATGTATCGCAAGGATTTTCAGGGACGTAAATTCGCTTTCGAATATTTTCCTGTCGCGTGAAAAGATTATCCAGGGAAGAGCGCCATTGCCGTGCGAGAGCGGACCAGTTTTCTCAAGACCCCATTTGGCCTTTGTATCGAAAAGCTCGTGATGGAAATTCCTGTAGACAAAACGTGACCACATGGTATTCGCCGGCTCAATCATAACGATTTTACCGCCTATTTTAAGGCAGCGAAGTGCTTCTTTGAAAAAGACCCTCGAATCGGCGATGTGATGAAGGACGTCAATCATTAAAAGTGCGTCTATGCTGTTATCCTCAAAAGGCATATTGACGGCGGAGAAGACCTTGTCAACATTCGGCAGTTCGAGGATGTCGGATGTAATTACGTTTGGAATGACCTCTTTGATAAAGCCGCCCCCGCTGCCGAGCTCGACAATGATTTTGTTTTGGACGGGCGACACGGCTTTTTCGAGCTGTTTGTAGAAGTCGATGTATAATCTTCGAAGAAAAAGTTTGCTCTGTGCAATTTTTGCGTGCAGCATCGTAACAGCGGGGTCGTCGAGATTATTGATG
>JAPLMV010000190.1 GCA_026386835.1 Planctomycetota bacterium
ATGGACAAACCTGAAATCCCGGCATAAAAAGGGACTCCCTGTCAGGATGGGTTGTTGCGGAGCAGCGGGACATTTAAGGATATCAAAAAAAGGAACCCAGCACTTCTATCACGCGGTTGATACCGGATGTAATTATGAACAGGAGTCCAAAGAGCATCTGGAAATCAAATACCAGATATACAAAATCTGTAAATCCGAACAATGGGAGACGTATGTCGAATTTCCGGCATCGGACCGGACATGGATCTCGGATGTATACGCAATCAAAGATGGCAGGAAAATCGTTTTTGAAATACAAATCAGTACCATTTCTCCGAATGACCTGGAAGAGAGAGATAAAAAATACCGGAACGAAGGAATTGAATCGTACTGGTTACTGGATAATTTTTTAGAGAGATCAAAGGATTTTGAATCCTGGTATCACTCTCATCTTTACGAAGAAGACGATCGGCCTGGGGAAACAATCCCTTATATCGATCATTCGATATTTGATACAGGTCCTGAAAATCATATTTTCATCACGAAGAGCATCCGAAGTATCGGGTTGTGTGCAAAAAAACAGATGCTTTTCACCACACATAATCCGGAAATTTCCCTCGTGGACTGGATCCGGGAGGTCCTGAACGGAAATTACCAGAAATATCTCGAAGAAACCGCGACTACCTTTCAACGGAAGCGCCGGCTGAAGATCATGGCAGCACCGTCGCTTATCCAGTTCAGGGATTTTTATGAGAAAATCATCCGTGATAAAACATACAGAGAAAAAGTCGGGTACAATTACCGCATGTTCAAAACGGATACAACCCTGATGAACGATAAGGCATTGCAAAAAAGGTTCCATGACTTATATTCTGAAATTGAGTGGCTGGAGAATGAATATCGTTCTTTTGTTGCTGAAAGTTATGGATTGTTTACGTGGAAAAAAATTCCGGAGTATGATACCCCAAGGCCTTTTTTCCGGCTCGAATCGGAAGTAAAAATTAAAAAATTACAAGAATGCGTAACGATGTTCCATCAATGGGAAGCGTCTTTCAATAGTGCATTCAGCAATTTAGAGCAGGAATTCTCTCCCTTTAATAAGACGATGAAGAAAGGGACTTGAACCTGACAAGTATTTCTTACAGGATCTCCTGCCACCCCCTCCCGCGTCCATTGCGATTGCATCTGCATTTACTTTGAACGGGCGTCCAGTTTCCGGAGAAGTGCAGAAATTTTCGGCTCTACCGCCGGGAGATCCGAAACGATCACATTCCAGACGATTGAATAGTCGATCCTGAAATAGCCATGGATAATCCGGTTGCGGAGGGCTGCCATATCCCGCCAGGGTATGTCCGGGTTCTCCGATTTGATTCGATCCGGTACATTGTTTGCAGCTTCACCTATCACTTCAATCGCACTCCGGACCGCATGGGCAAAATAGTCATCATGAACGAGATCATCCAGCGTCCGTTCGTATGCTATCCTTTTCAGGAACACAAATCTCGTCGAGAATATGCCGGAGGTAAACGGTGTCATCCTTCAACCCAGATCACCTCTGCTTCTACTCGCGGGCGGATGTACTTGTCTACACCTTCAACGGTGATAAGGTCCACGTTCCGCCGGAAGAGTACTTCGAGACGATCGGCGAGTCCGACAAAATTCCTGAGCGTTGCATATCCCTCAGCAAAATCAACAAGAACGTCAACGTCGCTCTTCTTGGTCTGCTCACCGCGGGCGAACGAACCGAATATGCCGATCTTCTTCACGCCGAACTGCGTGCGAATGGCTGGAGCTTCCGCTTCCAGTTTTTTTACGACAGGACTTTTGCGCCGCCTTGGCGTGACGAGTTCAGGCATCCGTTCGTTTCCTTAGTATGGTGTTTGGTGATTCCAGTACAATAAGCGTGTGGTCAATACCGCGAGAGGATGAAGTAACCCTCCCGGGAGACCTGCATTCCCCCGACCCCTTTCTCCGTCGGAGCCTTTTCCTCCCTAATAGTTTTCAATGCTCAAAATAGCACTAATTCGTGAAAAAGCGACACTATTATTTCGGGAATACTTCATTCTGGTACTCATTTGGCTTATCCGGGACCGAATCGACGCAGAAAATCACCGCTAATAGCACCTAATGGGAGGCAAAACTCAAGGGGGCTGGGGGGGTAGCATGGTCAGGAGGAAAGGAAGGGCTGTTTTGGGGCCCGGACCGGAGTATCCTCTCGTCGGACACCGACGTGAATTTCTCGCTTTCTTCCGGACCCCCTCTTCATGCGAAATATCCAGGAGGAACGCCCTATACAAGGGGTGATCTGAGCTGGAACGAGACTCATTTTGGGCTTTATTTAGGAAATATAGGGAAATGGAGGCCTATACGTGCCCTGATTCAGGAGGTAGTGAAGTTTGAAAAAAGGTGGGTTTTAAGGTGTAATTTCAGAGGGGTTGTAAGGGGATTTTTCGTTATGTTGGGATCGTGTTAAAAATTTCACAGCAGGGTTCGCTTGAAATTTTTTTCAACTAAGATCTGCTCAAAATTTTTCATTCAAAATCCGGTTGAAAATTTTTCGTTCTGGATCCGGCCGGGAAATTTCCGGGCAGATCCTCCCCCCGTCCCTGCTGAAGCCCGGGGGCTGGCCGGGTCTCACGGGCGGCGGTGTAGCCGTGGGCCGGTGCCGGGGGTGGCGCCCCTGCTGGCCGATGTGGGGGGACGGGACACTACCAACGCGATCGCTAAAAGGGATATCCGGATATTTCATTCTCGCACAAAAAAACCAGCAACAGAAACCTAATCATCACTGCCGACCAATACTTGTTTACAATAATCCTAGATGTCCTATGAAGCAGGAAAAAATATCCGGTACTGAAAAAAAGGCACCGACAGGACGGGGAGAGGGACTCAACCAAACCGAGCAGAGCATCCTGCAAAAGTCTACCGAGCGCCACGACAAGGCACTCAGAATCCTCAGCAAGCTCTAATTTTCCATCGCTTTTACATGATCCTTAAGCCACTGCTCAATCTCATCAGGCTCTAATTTGTATGATGCTACCTCCAGCATGAATTCAACGATGGTATCCTCATCCGCTGCAATATAGTATCCCTGCTGACCGAGGACATTTTCCGCAACGACAAGTGCAGTCCGTTTATTCCCGTCAACGAATGGGTGTTGTGACCCGATGGCATGCAGAACGGTTGCAGCCTTTCTGAAAATATCCTTAATCTTGTTGACACGGAAGACCATGAAATGGAGAGTTGATTCCGACAGGACACCATTGGCACCTTCAAACTTGAGAATAATCTCATCGTGAATCTCGATGATCTTTTCAACGGTGAGACCAGACATGGTATTTTTATCTGTGTTCCGGATCCATGCAAAGCTTCCGCTTTTTTTTTCAGGAAGGGGACCGTGGCCGCCAGGAACCTTGCGTTTTCCCGGGCGGGTGTGGCCGGTCTCGCGTGGCGGTGCAGCCGTGGGCTGGTTAACATGAGGCGTTTGGCTGGTGCCGGCGTAGGGCAGGTGATGCGGGTGAAGGCAGTACTGTATCTCAGATAAGCCCGTAAAACGCTCCGTTTTGCAAACGGACAAAGGTGTTTCTGGTTCCCGGGGAAGTGCGTCAACACCTGTGGAAAATATCGCAAATATTGGATATTTTGAGGAAATACGCGATTTAATCAGGAAAAAACCTGTCAATTTAGCGGGCTTGCAGCAGCCCCTTTTTTGGCTGGATGGGTAGCACGGTCATGAGGAAAAGAAGGGCTGTTTTGGCGCTCAAACTGGTGATCCCTTTCGTCAGACAAATGAGTGAATTTTTGATTCCTTCCGGACCCCCTCTTCATGCGAAATATCCAGGAGGAACGCACCCTACATGGGGTGATCTGAGCTGAAACGGGGCTCATTTTGGGCTTTATTTAGGAAATATAGGGAAATGGAGGCCGATACGTGCCCTGATTCAGGAGGTAGTGAAGTTTGAAAAAAGGTGGGTTTTGGGAGGTGGTTTCAGAGGGGTTGTAAGGGGATTTTTCGTTATGATGGGATCGTGTGGAAATTTTATTTCAGGGTCCGCTTGAAATTTTTTTCAACCAAGAGCTGCTCAAAATTTTTCATTCAAAGTCCGGTTGAAAATTTCCGGGCAGAGCCCCACCCGGTTCTGCGAAAGCCCGGGGGTGGATGTGGAGTATAATGAAAAGAATATCCTGATATTCTTAACAATCAATTTTCATTTCAATGTCTGATGACAAAATCACGCTCGATAAACTTTTGAGTTTAATCAATGTCATGGATAGCTACAATCCTGATGAGAAACTGGAGTTACGAAATAATTGTGAATATGCCATTCAACAATTTGGCGATAATTGGATACAGAATGAAGATAGTCGGAAACATCCATTATGGGGTTTTTTTGGAATGTCCCCTGGAATTTCTGAATTAGGAGAACTGGGATTAGCGTTAAAAAAACTTCAATCAAAGGAAAATTATTCTGATCTGCTGGAACGACTGCGTTCTTCTGTCAAATTTAACGGAGCCTATTATGAGATTATCGCTGGGTATTGGCTCTTGAAATCAGAAATTTCGTTTGAATTTCTTAAGCCAAAAAAGAACGACAAAACGCCGGATATTAAATTCAGTTCATCCCAACGTGATCTCATTTTGGAGATCACAACGAAAGAATATTCTGAGGATTATCTTAAGACATTTCAAAACTGTCGAAAGATATCGAATCTTCTATTGCTCAATTCAAGTGGCTTAAGATATCATGTGAAAAATCACCGGCCATTATTATCACCTTACACTACCGATGATATTTTACAGGCTTGCGAAGTTTTATTAGAAAAGGCCAAAGTTTCTGGATTTGAAGAATTGCACTTGCAAAAAATAATTGATCTGTATATTTTCCGTGAAGGTAATCAGGAGAAGGTACCGAAAAAAGATCGCGTAAATATTTTTAAGATGCCCAAATCTGATGAGTATGCTCGTGTTCGTGGTACAATTCAGAAAAAAGCAAAACAGTTAGGCCAAGATCTGCCCGGGGTTTTACTGATTTTTGACCCGTTCTTCTGGCCTTCCAGTAAAATTGGATTTTCTACGTCAAAACTCCGGCATGAACTGGAAGAAAAAATATATTGACGAGCTGCCCGCGGAGAAATCAATCGCCCTTGATTTCGGAAGAGCTTTTCACGCAACTGTTGAAGGATTTATCGGCGCTGGCCATCAGGGAGACTTACTCAGTATTTGGCGCGAA
>JAPLMV010000160.1 GCA_026386835.1 Planctomycetota bacterium
ACTTTCTCTGCCTAATACCTTATAATTTATCTTTGATGTTTACCTAACTTTTTTAGGAGTGGTGAAGATGACAGAGATTTCAGAACTTCCGTTAATAGTATCAATCCTCCCTATTCCTAATTCTTGATAAAAGCAAAAAAACAATTTTTGAAGATGTAGAGAAAAATGAAAACCTCGATTGTGATGTACGTGATGGTTGTATTATTTTCAAATTCCATTTTTGCGGAAAGCTGGACTACATTGGGCTATCCTTGGTTACGTGGGACAGTTGCACGGGGTATTAGCGGCAACAGCATTGTTGGAGATTGTGATTACGGTAGCTTTCTTTACATCATCCCCGAACCCGTCACGCTTTTGCTGCTCGGCCTTGGTGTGGTAATTTTGAGAAGGAAATATTAACAATTTTAAGAGAAGAACTAAAATGAAAACGCAAAATTTAATAATTTGTTTGGTAGTTGTTTGTGTGATGGCAGTAATTAATGTCGCGATGGCTGTCGAAATTAATACCTTCGATAATTCACAATGCTATATAGAACTGCAGCTTCCGAGCGGCAGTGTCGAGCCGATATGGATGACAGGCAGTTCAACAATGCAGGTATTGTTCGCGGGAGCCAGCGGTCTGACAGGTGACCATGACGGCGATGGGCTGGATGATGTAAACTCACAGATGACGGCGTTTAATTTTGCCTGCGTAAGTCCTACGCTTGGTCCGATGTATATTCGGCTGAGCACCCCTTTGCAGACTAACGGCAAAATGGAAGAACAGGTGAATAACACGCCGGGCACACTCGATGTTCCGCCATTTACAGCGACCGGACTGTGCGGAAGTTTCTTTGATATATTTCTGGAAGTTACGATGTCCGGCCAAACCTTTCATAACGGCGCAGCGAAACAATTGACAAGCACCATTACGCATGAGCCGCCTGGTGCGGGCGAGGTCTATCAGAATTTATCGGCAACGCCGCTGCTTGATGCCGGCGGTAATCCAACGGGATTTTTACTTAAAACCACCAGATACAGACCGAATCCTCCGACGGAAGTGGATGTATTCAATCATTCAAGGTGTCAGCTTCAGTTGACCACGCCGGAGTCTGGAGTTCAAACAGTCCAGATGACCGGCAATTCAACGATGCGGGTCTTCTTTGAGGGGCTCGTGCTTGGTTCTGCTCAGGATGACGATAACGATGGGCTGGATGATGTGCAGACCGAATTGACACAATGGACATTTAGCGGCAATAATCCTGCGCTTGGTCTGGTGCAGATGCATCTGAGCAGTAATGGGCCGGCTTTAGGCGGGATGGAGGAGCAGGCCAACAATACGCCTGGCATACTGGATGTTCCGCCATTTACAGCGACGGGAACGTGCGACAGTTTCTTTGATATATTTCTTGAAGTTTGCCTGCCAGGTCAGGTTCTTCATTCGCAAACTCCGATACACCTGATGGAGACAATCAATCATAAGCCGCCTGTGGTTGGAAATATCTGGGACAACCATGGAACGGTTCAGCTTTATAACGAGAGCGATAATCCGACGAGATATTACGTAGCAGCAATCGCATACGAGCCGAACGCACCTTACTGCGGCGACGCCGAACATCTTTATCCGACAGGAGATTTAAATTTAGACTGCAGAGTGAACTTCAAGGATATTGCCATTGTTGCTGACCACTGGCTTGAGTGTACCGCACCAGAACCAGAATGTGATTAGAACCAGCTACGCTCTTACTGCTTGGTGTCGGTGCCGATTGCTCTCAGGACAGGTTCGCTCATGACAAGCGGTGGCGATGAGAAGGAAATGCTAAAAGAAATGCCGTAGCCATTTTCCTTGCCTGGCAGCCTTAAAATCAATGAAAGTTGTCTTTTGTAAGCTTTACCTGGCCTGTAACAATGTTTTTTTAAAAAATAATATTTATTTCTTGCATTATTTAATTTTTGTGCTATAATAGCATTTTTAGACGGTTTATTCTTTCATCTCTCAAGAGTATCCCCTAACAAATTAAAACGAGAGATATTATTTTTGTGCTCTGGAAACAGGGCCAAGGAGAACTATAGTGAGTACAGGTAAAGTAAAGTGGTTTAACGCAGACAAAGGTTTTGGATTTATTACCCCGGATGGCGGCGGTTCAGATTTGTTCGTCCATCACACAGAGGTAAAGACCGGTGGTTACGCAGCTCTTGATGAGGGACAAGGCGTCCAGTTCGAGATAGGGCAGGGCAAAAAAGGCCCATGCGCCACCAACGTAACGACTGTCTAATTAAGGTCAAGCGTTCTGAAAACCAAAAAGCCCCGCAAGTTCGCGGGGTTTTTTTTATGGCTTTTCATAGATTTTAGGTATAATGACCTTTTTGAAAGTACTGGTAAACCGCAAATGGAGACTGGTCATGGGAAAAAAAGTGTATGTTGGAAATTTAAGTCCTGATGCAGATCAAGCAAGCCTGAAGACTTTGTTTTCAGTATTTGGGACAGTTGAAAAAGCTTATATAATCACTGACCGTCAAACAGGCCAAAGCAAAGGTTTCGGTTTTGTCGTAATGAGCAGTGACAGCGAGGCTAAAGCGGCGATAGATGCACTGGATGGAAAAAAGTGTGGTGATTATACGGTTAAGGTCAGTGAAGCCAAAGGCCAGTGATAATTAGATACCATTGGTCTTTTTTTCGCAAACTCAAAACTCTTTTGACATGCGCCCGCTATTGAGTTTTTTCTTATTCGAAAGGTATTCATTTATTGCCGCCGCTGCGATTCGTCCCTGCCCCATAGCTAAAATCACCGTCGCTGCACCTAATACTATATCGCCGCCCGCATAAACACCTTCGAGCGAGGTTTTGCATCTTTCGTCAACCACAATATTGCCCCACTTGTTAAACTCCAGGCCCGCCGTCGTCTGGCGAATCAGCGGGTTGGCAGCATTGCCGATGGCTATAATCACCGTATCGACAGGAATCTGAAATTCCGAGCCTTCAATCGCTATCGGCCTGCGCCTGCCCGAGTCATCCGGCTCGCCCAGCTCGTATTTAAGACATTCGACCGCAACCACTTTGCCGTTTTCATCTCCGATAATTAGTTTTGGATTTTGCAGCGTATGAAATTCAATTCCCTCTTCTTTGGCGTGATGAACTTCCTCTATTCGCGCCGGCATCTCATTTTCGCTTCTGCGGTAAATCAGATATACCTTCTCCGCTCCAAGCCGCACAGCCATTCTCGCCGAATCCATCGCCACATTCCCGCCGCCCACCACAGCGACCTTCTTTGAAACAGCTATCGGCGTATCAGCGCCTTTGCCGAATTTATACGCCTTCATCAGGTTTGCCCGCGTCAGATATTCATTTGCGCTATACACCCCGACAAGCGATTCACCTTCTATACCCATAAAGCTCGGCAGCCCCGCTCCGACACCAATATAAACCGCATCGAAGCCGTCTTCCTTCATCAATTGCTCGATGGTCATTGTTCTGCCGACGATGAAGTTACATACGATTTTCACGCCCATCTTCGTCAGCACGTCGATTTCCTTCTGCACGATTGTCTTTGGCAGCCGAAATTCCGGTATGCCGTAAACCATCACCCCGCCCGGCTTATGAAACGCCTCAAATATCGTAACATCGTGTCCGGCCCTTCTCGCATCCGCCGCCGCCACAATACCGCCTGGCCCGGAACCTATTATCGCTACCTTCATCCCCGTCTGTGCTGCCACTGCCGGCACGCTGTCATTGCCGCCGCTCAGGTCAGCCGCAAACCTTTCGAGCCGTCCGATTGAAACCGCCTTGTCAACATCCTTGAATTTCAACCCGACCGTGCATTTTTCCTGACACTGCACCTCCTGCGGACATACCCTGCCGCAGACCGCAGGCAATAACGAATTTTCCTTTATGATTGCAAGGGCTTGTTTGTAATCGCCCTGTGCAATTGCTGCGGTGAACTCTTTTATTTTTATCCGCACAGGACAGCCTTCGACGCATGGTGCATTTTTACACTGCAGACACCGCATCGCTTCCAGCCGCGCCTGCGTTTCCGTGTACCCCGTCGCCACCTCGCTTACGTTACTTCTTCTTTTTACCCCATCCTGCGCAGGCATTTCTTGCGGCGGTATCTTGTATCTGTCAGAGGCTTTGAGTTCACCTTTTTTATGCTTTTCCGCAAGCTGTTCGATATCAAGGTTTTCTTTTTCTGTCATATTACTTGTCGAGACCTATTTTGCAGTTGTGAAGATATTGTTCATGCGCTCTTTTCTCAAGGTCTTTATATGCGTTTAGCCGTTTCATCATCAAATCAAAATTGACCTTATGCCCGTCGAATTCCGGCCCGTCCACGCATACGAATTTCGGTTTACCGTCAATCTCGACCCTGCAGCCCCCGCACATCCCTGTTCCGTCAACCATAATGGTATTTAGCGATACCTGCGTGGGGACATTAAACTGTTTTGTAACTTCGCAGCAGAACTTCATCATTATCGCAGGCCCTATTACAAACGCCTGGTCAGGCCGCGGATTACGCTGGCAAACCTCTTTCAACGGCTCGGTCACCAGGGCTTTGCGGCCATAAGAGCCGTCGTCCGTCGTAACTATCAGTTCATCACTTATTTTGGCAAATTCATCTTCTAAAATCAGAAGTTCTTTATTTCTTGCTCCCAAAATACTGATGACTTTATTGCCAGCCTGCTTAAGTGCCTTTGCGATGGGCAGCAGCGGGGCGTTGCCGATTCCGCCGCCAATACAGATAACCGTCCCGAATTTTTCTATATGCGTCGGGCATCCAAGCGGCCCTGCTACGCTGGCGATAGTGTCCCCTGTTTTTAATGCTGATAATTCCGATGTTGTCTTACCCACCCGCTGCCAAATCAGACGGATTGTGCCTCTTGCCGGGTCGGCATCTGCTATTGTAAGGGGAATCCTCTCGCCGTATTCGTTGTTTATGCTGATAATGACAAATTGTCCCGGCTTTCTTGCCGCTGCAATCAGAGGCGCTTCCACCTCGGCCGTGAAAACGTTTTCAGACAACTGCCTGCTTGATACTATTTTATGTGACACTTTTTATTTCCTCTTGTTCTGCCGATTATTGCGCGTAAAAAACCCTTAATTAATCAAAAAAAACGTTTTTTTACAGCAGCCGCATGTGCAAACCAGTTGTCTTTCTTAAAGAAGCTCATCTATAGCGGCAGAAATGTCCTTTTTACTGGTCAGGCCAACCCATTTCTTCTGCACCTGGCCGTCTTTGAACAGGATTAGGGTTGGTATTGCGTTTATGCTGAATTCCATCGCGCTGTCGCGGGCATCGTCGGTATTGAGCTTGCAGACTTTCGCCCTGTCTAAGTACGCATTTGCAACATCCTCGATAATCGGAGCCATCATCTTGCATGGCCCGCACCACGGTGCCCAGAAATCCACCAGCACCGGCATATCAGAGTTGTGAACCGTCTCGTCAAAAGCAGCATCATTTAGCTCAATTACATTACCAGCCATTCTTGTATCCTTTCCAAATCCTTGAATAAGGCAAAAGCGATTCTATGGACAAATTAAACCATTGTCAAATATTAACTACTCGATTCGGGCGATTTTTGTTTCATTTACTAAAGTTTATAACTAAAGTTCATAAATTACTTGACAAACCATCCAGAATTGTCAATAATACATACAGATTTGCGATTTCAACCGTATGGAGCTAAAAAGATGCAGTTGATTGTAAAACAAGGTAACCTTACCGCAAACGAATTCCGTTTCAACACGGGCCCTATTCGAATCGGAAGACAGCCGGACAGCCAGATTTTCCTCTCCGACAGAAGGGTCTCAAGAGAGCACGCCGTTATTTTTAATACTGACGACGGAAAATGGGTCGTCGAAGACCTTGACTCATCCAGCAAAACTTACCTCAACAAGCAGGCCGTTCGAAAGTCCGAAATCAAAACCGGCGATTTGATTCAAATATCCGACTTTACCATCGAAATCAAACTCGAAGATGGCCCCGGCATCCAGAATGCAATTCATCTCGATGATACCTTCACCAATCTCGAGGCCTCGATTGCAACCCCGCCCCACGAAATCATAGTGAGAAAACCCGATGCCGGCCACGCGCCTGCCATGAGATTGTCCGCAAAAAGATTGACCGATTTCTCGCAGGCCACAGAAGAAATTGCCAAAGCCGACTCCCTCGACAAGCTGCTGATTACATTGCTGAATGTGATGGTGAAACAGTTTAGCGCCTTTCACGCATGGTGTGCGTTGAGGGAACAGCCAAATGGTCCTATGACCTACCACGCGGGCAAACGCCGGGATGGCCAGCATGTCCAGCTTTCCGAAATTAAACTCCAGGACAAAATCAACCAGGTTATCGAAAAAGGCCAGTTCCTGGTCATGCCGCGAGTTGCAGCAAAGGTCGAAGCAGAGGACAGAATTCGCTCTGCATTGATAGCTTCCATTATGCGGCAGGGCGGCTGTTATGGCGTCTTATATATTGATAACGCCATGATACACGAGCATTATGGTTTAAGCGACCTTGACTATCTGATGTTGATTGCCATCCAC
>JAPLMV010000026.1 GCA_026386835.1 Planctomycetota bacterium
GGTGGGGCATAATCATGGTACGCTAACCGCCTGCTATGCGACCGGTTCGGTTACCGGAGACTCTTATGATGTCGGCGGGCTGGTGGGGCGGAATCAAGGTGGTACGCTAACCTCCTGCTATGCGACCGGTTCGGTCACCGCCGGAACTGGCAACTTTGTCGGCGGGCTGGTGGGGGTGAATGCTTATGGTACGCTAACAACCTGCTATGCGACTGGTTCAGTCAGCTGCAACTCCAATGTCGGCGGGCTGGTGGGGTATAATTATGAGGGTACACTAACCGGCTGTTTCTGGGATATCCAAACCAGCGGGACAAGCGATGGTGTGGGAAATGTTGATCCGGATCCGGCTGGAGCAATGGGCAAAAATACTGTGGACATGAAAACGCTATCGACCTTTACCTCTCCGCCGGCCAGTTGGGATTTTTCAGCAGCTGATGGCGACCCGGCGGATTGGATGATGCTGCGGGAGGGTGAAGATTATCCACGATTGGCCTGGCAAGAGATTTTCGCGGGCGATATCGCCGGTTTGTATGGCGTGAATTTTGTTGACTATGGCGAAATAGCTGCCCATTGGGGTCAGACAGGTTGTCCGAGCGGCTGTGAGAATGAGGATATCAATGACGACGGAACAGTAGATATTAATGATTTGATGTTTCTTGCCGAAAACTGGCTAGCAGGAATTTAATTCCCCATACTGCGATTAGAACGAGTAATATTGGGATACCATTTTCTTAGTTCGTAGTTGGTAGTTCATAGTTCGCAGTTAAAAGCAATGAACAAGAAATGCGGGATTATTGTAATTCGAGGGAAATTTTGATATAACGATGCAATGCAATTAGAAGGCTTTTGTGTGTGCAGATGAGCAGGAATATACAATGTTATATGGGAAATCGGATAGAAATGTTTAGTTTCAGGGGACTTTTTATGACAATAATGAGAAACCTTAGTATAGTTATTGTTGCGGTTGTTTTAACCGGATGCGCTAAAATTGCCCCTAACTTGCAGATTGAAGTATCAAAAGCGAAAAATCCATGGACGAACTTAAACCTGTACAATAACCCTGATAATTTTCAATTTGCGATTGTTTCTGACCGCAACGGCGGAAATCGGCCTGGAATTTTTGAACAGGCAGTAAAAAAAATAAACCTTTTGAAACCTGAATTTGTTATTTCTGTTGGGGATTTGATTGAAGGGTATACAGAAGATAAGGCCAAAATTGACAGCCAGTGGGATGAGTTTGATTATTTAGCGAAACGATTGGAAATGCCCTTTTTCTATATACCCGGCAATCATGATGTAACAAATCTGGTGATGGAAAAGAAATGGCAACAAAGACATGGTGCGCTTTATTATTATTTCATCTATCACGATGTTTTGTTTATCTTTCTGAATAGTGAGGATCCGCCGCAGGGTCATGCAAAGAACAACATCAGCCTGAAACAGATTGAATATTTCAAAAAGGTGCTGGATGGGCATCAGAATTTGCGATGGACGCTTGTTTTTATACATAAGCCGATGTGGCTTGGCGGTAATGGCGAAAATGAGAGTTGGGCAAAAATGGAAAAACTGCTTGATGGCCGCAAATATACCGTTTTTGCCGGCCATCATCACACATACAACAGATCAATACGCAATGGTCATCAATACTTTGTTTTGGCTACTACAGGCGGCGGCGGTAAAGGCGAAAACAATGAACCAGAGGGGCTTGATAAATGTCAGTTCGATCATATAGTGTGGGTAACAATGACAGATGCCGGCCCAGTGATAGTCAATCTTTTGCCTGATGGTATTTTTGACGACCAGCCTTGCAAACAATAATAATTTAAAATAAAAACGTGTATTAGTTATAGAGGCCTCTATAAACAGTACCTGATTGTGACCTGGAAAAAAGATAATGACCTTTGACGAATTATTGGCAATTCGGGGAAGATTTTGATATTAGTGTGGCATCGAAAGGTCTGGCTTCGTAGAAGTTAGGAGTTTGTAGAAAAACAAAATGAAATATAGAGTCTGGAGGTAAATGCAGATGCCGGAATTGATTTTAAATGGCGAGTATAAATCGGAATTGACGCTTCGTGAAACCGAAAGAGCGATAAAAATGATAAAGGATTTTTTTCAAGTCAACCTGAGCAGGGAATTATCCCTGCAAAGGGTTTCCGCACCTTTGTTCGTAAGAAAAGGTTCCGGCGTAAACGATGATTTAAATGGGGTGGAAAAGAAGGCAGCGTTCAGGATAAAGGATGACGACGGCTGTGAGGCGGAATGTCTTTTTTCGCTGGCCAAATGGAAAAGGATGGTGCTGGCGGATTATGATTTTAAACAGGGTGAAGGGCTGTATACCGATATGAATGCGATACGGCCTGACGAGGAGTGTCTTGACAATCTTCATTCTGTATATGTTGATCAGTGGGACTGGGAGAGGATAATAAGCGAAGAAGAAAGAAATCTTGCGTTTTTGAAAAAGATTGTGAGGAAGATTTACAAGGTGCTGAAGAAAACGGAAAAAGCCGTCAGTAGGAAATATCCGAAGATAGAGCCGATGCTGCCTGATAAAATCACATTTTTGCACACCGAAGACCTTGTCAGGATATACCCAGCACTTGGTCCCAGAGAAAGGGAAAATGAGGCTGCAAAGAAATACGGCGCTGTTTTTGTAATCGGGATAGGCGGAGTTCTTGCAGATGGGAAAATGCACGATAACAGGGCGCCTGATTATGACGACTGGACGACGCCGACCGGCAGGGGAAGAAAAGGGCTAAACGGAGATATATTTCTGTGGCATCCGCTTTTGAAGAGGGCGTTTGAAATAAGTTCTATGGGCATCAGGGTCGATAAGGATACATTGCTGAGGCAATTAGAAATAAGAAATGTGCCGGAGAGGAAAGAACAGGAATGGCACAGGAGATTGCTGAATAATGAGTTTCCGCTAAGTATCGGCGGAGGTATCGGCCAATCGAGGTTGTGTATGTTTTTTTTGAGAAAGCTGCATGTTGGCGAGGTGCATGCGAGTGTCTGGCCAAGAGAAATGATAAAAAAATGTAAGGAAGCTGGGATTACTTTGCTATAGTAAAAGGACGATTATGGAGACAATAGGATTTATCGGCGGCGGAAATATGGCACAGGCACTGATAAAGGGCATAATAAAGGCAAAGGTTTATAAGCCGGGAAATATCTTCGTCAGCGACATAAGACCGGAACGGCTTGCGTACCTTTCGAAAGAATACGGTATTCAAACGGTTGATGACAACAAGTTATTGGCGGGCAAGGTTGATACGCTGGTTTTGAGTGTCAAGCCGCAAATTATGGCTGATGTGTTGAGGGAGATAAAGGATGCGGTTCGCACAAAGACACTTATTATATCCATAGCGGCGGGAAAAAAAATAGCTGCCATTGCGGGTGTACTTGGCGATGCAGCAATAGTGCGTGTTATGCCGAATACGCCTGCGCTGATTGGTGAAGGGGCAAGTGCGTTATTTGCAAACGAAAAAGGAAAATCGATGTTGGGCAAGGTAAAGTCGATTTTCTCGGCGGTGGGTAAGACGATTGTTGTTGAGAACGAGGATTTGATTGATGCGGTAACGGCAGTCAGCGGCAGCGGGCCGGCATATTATTTTCTTTTGATGGAAGAGATGATAAAGGCGGCGGTTAAACTGGGCTTATCTGAAAATGCGGCAAAGGAAT
>JAPLMV010000288.1 GCA_026386835.1 Planctomycetota bacterium
TGAAAAACTGGTTTCTTAGTCAACTGTCTTATTCTTGACAATGGGCGGCAATTCTGTGATACTTTGCGGTGAAAGTATTTAATAAAGAATGATATTATGGCATTTGACAAAATAAGCAAAGTACTAATAAAAATCTTCGGGTCTCGCAACGAACGGTTAGTGAAGGCATATATGGCCGTCGTCCAGCAGGCGGGCGAATTCGAAGACCAGATAAAAAAACTCGACGACCAGGAGTTATTGGCAAAAACAGCCCTGTTCAAGGCAGCGATAAAAGAAGGTGCAAGACCGAGGGATATTCTGCCTGAAGCGTTTGCAGTTGTTCGCGAGGCGGCAAGGCGAAATATCGGGATGCGGCATTTCGATGTTCAGCTCGTCGGGGGCAATGTTCTTTACGACGGCAAAATTGCCGAAATGGCAACAGGCGAAGGAAAAACGCTTGTTGCAACACTGGCGGCCTATCTTGTTTATCTGACGGGCAGAAAAGTGCATGTAATCACCGTCAATGATTATCTGGCCAAGCGCGACTCGGAGTGGATGGGGCCGGTCTATAAGGCACTTGGCCTATCCGTCGGTGCGATTCAGGCGGATATGGATACATCCGGCGACGAGCGGAAAGGTCAGTACGCCTGCGATATAACTTATGGTACAAATAATGAGTTCGGGTTCGATTATCTGCGCGACAATATGAAGATGTCACTGGAGCACATGGCGCAGGGGCCGCTCGAATATGGGATAGTCGATGAGGTTGACTCGATTTTAGTCGATGAAGCAAGGACACCGCTGATTATATCCGGGCCTGCGTACGACGATGTCAGCAGATACAAGAAAGCAGACGAGGTGGCAAGAAAACTGATTGCAATGCAAAGCAATTACGACCGCATCAAACACCAGATTGACGCTGCGCAGCGGACAATCGCAAATGCGCAGGGGGAAGTGGCGGAGTCAAAAAAAGATAAAGACGAAAAGCGAATCGAAAAGGCCCAGACGGTAATCGAAAGAAGTCAGCATGAAATGCAGGCCGATGAAGCCAGGCTGGCAGGGACAACGCAATATTACGAAGTTGAGTACGACAGAAAAGCGGTGCATCTGACACATGAAGGCGTAGGGGCGGCGCAGGAACTGGCAGGTCTTGGTTCGTTTTTCACCGGCTCGAATATGGAATGGCCGCACCTTCTGGAACAGAGTTTGCGAGCACATGTGGTTTTTGAAAAGGAAAAAGATTATGTCGTGATGGACGGTAAAGTCGTCATTGTGGATGAATTTACCGGCAGATTGATGCAGGGGCGGCAGTGGTCTGACGGGCTGCACCAGTCGGTTGAGGCGAAAGAAAACGTGCAGGTAAAAGAAGAGACACAGACCCTTGCAACGATAACTTTGCAGAATTTCTTCAAACTCTATCAGCAGATAGCGGGCATGACAGGTACGGCAGCAACAGAATCCGAAGAGTTTATGAAAATCTACAAGCTCGAGGTAGTCATCATGCCGACCAACAAACCCTGCGGTAGGGATGTCTGGGAAGACATAATCTATAATACGATGCGGGAGAAATTCAATGCCATCACGGAGGAGATAAACGAAATCAGCTCAGCAGGCAGGCCGGTGATTGTCGGTACAATCAGCGTGGAAAAAAGCGAGATACTTTCGGATGCCCTTACCAAAAAATTCGGGGTAGAG
>JAPLMV010000208.1 GCA_026386835.1 Planctomycetota bacterium
CAGGATTTTTCAAATGTTTTTCCTGTGCGGATATTAGCAAAAAAAGATAGCAACTGAGGAAAATATCAGATATAATGGTCTTTGGCTGGTGGTTTGCAGTTTCGAGCCGCCAGATAGAGTCTACAAGATACAAGGAGATAATATGTCAGGTCATTCACACTGGTCAAGTATAAAACATAAAAAGGCAGCGATTGATGCAAAACGAGGCAAACTCTGGAGCAAAATGGCTCGAGTTCTTATAGTCGCAGCACGGTCGGGCGGCGGAGACCCGGGACAGAACCTGTCCCTGCGATACGCAATCGATAAGGCCAAGTCCGCCAATATGCCCAAAGACACTATCGATAAGGCAATCAAAAAAGGAACCGGCGAATTGGGCGACGTACATTACGAAGATGTGTGTTATGAAGGATATGCACCCGGGGGAGTGGCGGTAATAGTCGATGCCC
This sequence comes from Planctomycetota bacterium, assembly GCA_026386835.1. Classification (GTDB taxonomy): domain Bacteria; phylum Planctomycetota; class Phycisphaerae; order Sedimentisphaerales; family Anaerobacaceae; genus JAPLMV01. The sequence continues at coordinate 447 of JAPLMV010000208.1, forward strand.
TGACGGACAACCGAAGCAGGACGGCACCAGAAATCAAAAAAATATTTGAAAAGCACGGCGGCTCGTTCGGTACGACCGGCTGTGTCAACTGGATGTTCAAAAAGAAAGGGCTTATTACGGTCAAGGCCGACAAAATAAGCGAAGACGACCTTATGGAAATCGCCCTTGGCGCCGGCGCAGACGATATTCAAAAGGTTGGCGAGGTTTTTGAGATAATCTGTGAACAGGCCGCCTATGAACCATTGAAAAATGCCCTTAAGGAAAAAAATATCCTGACAGAGATTGCTGAAATTTCCCGTGTGCCGCAAAACACCGTTCCGGTCAACAATTCTGAGACCGCAAGAAAAATTCTCGGCCTTATGGAAGATTTTGAAGACCACGAAGATGTCCAGAATGCCTATGCAAACTTCGAGATACCAGATGAGATATTGGCAAAATTCTCGTAATACATATTACGCGAAGAATCAGGGTGCCGGCTGAGGAGACAAGCTTTTAATTCTCTGTTTGGCGAGTTGATACTTTTCTTCACCGAGCCGGCTGAAAATTTTCTTACCCGGATACATTATCTCAAACTGCCTGCGGTAAGAATCTTCAATCTCAAGGGCCTGTTTGTAGTTTGCGATTGCCGCATCGGTTTTTTCCAATCTCTCGGCAAGTTTCGCCAGTTCTATCCGCAGCCTGTCCGAGCCTGGATAGTATTCCAAAGCCCTTAAGCACCAGTCATACGCCTGCTGCGGCTGGTCGAGCAGATTGTACACCTCGGTCAATTTTTCATAATTTTTGAAATCAATCCTGTCGCGCTCACTTGCAGCGATAAAACATTTTGCAGCTTTTTCAAGATAGTCCGGCTGTTTCTTTTTAATCTGACCATACTCCTGCAGATAAAGTCTACCGTCAAGGTTCAAGGCCGAAGGGTCAAGCAAATCATCTTTTGCAGCAGATTCTAAAAGAGAGTGTGCGGCCTGAGTATTATTAAAGGCGGACTCTATTTTTACGGTCGCTTTTGCCACAGGAATAAACGCACAATTGAAATACGCCCAGATAACTGCCGCCCCACCTGCCGCTACGACAACTTTTAACAGAAACGGCGGTCTAAAAACAATCGGCTGCCTTGAATCCCGCTGAAAATTAAGTGCAATAAGACAGGCGGCAACGGCACAAAATGGAGTTAATACTCCCGGCTCAAAAATTGCAAAATCTATCAGGTTATGAATAAGCACACCTGCGCAGGCACAGAAAAGAGCAATAGCGATCGTATCGGATACCTCAATTGTTTTTTCACCTGTAGTTATAAGCCAAAAGCCGATAACGAATACAACCACAGGAGCGACATACAATATCATCTCCACATAAAACATCACATCAGAATCAGCGACCCCGGCAACAGGTAAAACTACCGGCCTGATAAATAGCATCGCCAGCGATATAACGACAACAAAAGATACGGCTAATTTTTTAAATGACTGTTCAGGTTCGGCTGTTGTCGGCGGTAAAACCGAGCGCCGGTAAATCGTCCTGTATAAAGGCACAAGGACAATCGCTAAAAATCCAACAAGGCCAAGCGGACCATACTGAGTTAAAATTCTTAATAAAAAATTATGCGGGTCTGAAACGGTTTCAAGAGCAGCCGGCGGCTTATACTGCATATAGTAGTTTGTGAAGCTGCCGGGGCCAATACCGGTAATCGGGTGCAGACCATATATTTTAACAGCGGTTGCCCAGTACTGCCATCTGACCAGCATCGAATTTCCGCCGGGCAGTGTCTGGTAAGTCAGGCCATACAAAACCATACCGCCCACACCTGCCAGAACCAATAATAACAGGATTATCAGGATGGCTCTTTTATGCTCCCCGAGCCATTTGCCAAACAATAGATAAACAATAAACATCGCCGCTGCGATTATCGCTGCGGCAATAGCTCCTTTACTGTGCGTAATTGCAAGTGCCAGCAGAATACCCGCTATTGCAATGCAGGCAGGGACAATTCGAACGGATTTGGAATTCCTCAATCTTTCCAGAACCAAGGCAGCGGCGCAAAAAGATGCGAGCAATAAAAACGAGCCTGCTGAATTACCGGTTGTGAAAAACCCGCCGATATCCTTTGAATAAAGCCTATGCTCAAACATCATTTGATTGAAAGAGCCCTGCTCAATCCCAAGCTGCCCGAGCATGGCATTTGGGTCCTCCTGATACTGCTTTACCCTTTCCTGATTTTCAACGAAAAGCTGGTCGGCGCACCTGTATGCCAAAACCACCCCTAAAGCTGCAATCACCGCAAGAACCAGTTTTATTTTAGTCTGCGAATCAAGTATCTGCACCAGCAGCAAAATCATAAGAACCGGCGTAATAATAATAACAAAATCTGTAATTGCAGCCCTTTTGTTAGAAGCGACAAAGCCGGCAATAACCGCAGCAATCACAAAAAGCCCAAGACCAATTTCTATTCCCGTCAAACGGTATAAAAATTTTCTGCTGCAGAAACTCCAGACAAACCAGCAGATAAATGCCGACGCAAGTACCGCTGACATCGACAGGCTAAATATATTGGAACCGATGTTAATCGGCTGTGCATCCGATTGCGCAGCCGGGCTTTCAGTGAGCGTCACCCGAAGTGCGATTACGCAAAGACACAGGGCAAACACGCAGTACTCAAAGAAAACCAGTCCACTGCTTTTAGATGAACCGTGATTAGCTTGGGTTTTTATCATTTTGGGCAGTTGATTCAAAAATAGCGATTACGGCCAGTACCATAAATGTCTGGGCAAAAATCAGAACAGCCCCAGCCAGATTGACCTGATAAAGGAAAGTTGCACCAAGGCCGGTGCAAAGGGTGGCAAGATAGAGCGTTAAAACCGCCTGCACATCGGAAAGTCCCTGTTTTTTCAATCTGTGTGAAAAATGCTGCGTGTCGCCGACGAAGGGGCTTTTGCCCTGACTTATCCGCAGGAAAGTTACACTGAGAAAATCATACAGCGGTACAGCCATGACAACCAGGGGAAGAAAAACCTGATACCAGTGGCCGCTTTGAGCCTGGTGATAATAGGTTGTTCGCACGGTGAGCAATGCAACAAAAAAACCGATAACAAGCGAGCCTGCATCGCCCATAAAAATTTTGGCAGGCGGAAAATTAAATACCAGAAACCCCAGCAGTGTTCCAATGAAAATAAGTGCCATCGACCCCACGAAGACCTGTCGGCTTAAAGCGGCTGCAGCAAACAAAACCGATGCGGAAATAACCGCCATGCCGGCAGAGGCGCCGTCCATATTGTCGAGGAAGTTAAATACGTTGATAATCAAAACTATCCAAAAAGCCGAAAGAAGCGATGTTATGATTTTGTTATGAATAAAAAATTCAACCCTGATATCGGCAAAGTAGGCCGCAGTTATCGCAACGGCAAACTGCACGATGAGTTTGAAAAACGGCCCCAGCCTTTTTTTGTCGTCCGCCAGACCAAGCAGGAACAAAACAAGGGCACATAAAAGCACAATTACAAGCTGCGATGTTTTATCCAAAAATCCCGCGCAGTGAATAGTAACCGAAGAGCCGAGCCAGTCAAGTCTGCCTGGCGCAAGGAGAAATTTTATTATCAGGATTGCGGACAGCAGAAACCCGGCTATTGTGCCGAAGATTGCAATCCCACCCCCCAGGGGAATTACTGTGCGATGGTATCTGTCCGCAGTCGGGCGGGCGACGAAATCAATGCCGACAGCCAGTTTTTTCACGATAGCTGTCAGTATAAGCGACATCAGAAACGAGCCGACAACTAAGATTATTGCCAATACGGTTAATGCCACGATTTTAACTGCTCCAGTAAACGCTTTCTGACCTTTTCAAAAAAATCGAAATAGCACTGCTGCTGATAATCAGGGTATGTATACGGCAAAGGCCGCCATTGGCCTTTGTCAAAAATAAGCGTAACCTCGGCGTACATCTTCCTGCCGATGTATATGCGGTGCGAATAATTTTTTGTGGTGGCCAGGATCAGTTTTGACGGCTCAATTATCCCCGGGTCAAGGTTCACCGGCCTGCATAAATCCATAGCCATCTTGCGGGCTAATTTTTGTTCGAGTGCGTTTGTCTTATGCTTGATTTTTGCAAGCTTGTCCGGGCGGATGAGTTTTTCGATGCTGACGAACTGGCGGAGAATATGTTCACCGGCCTGGTCCTTGTAGTAATCGGTCTTGTCGAAAGGCCAGATGTCGCTGACAAAATCGAATTTGCCAAAAGCAGATGTTAATACCTGATGCGACCTGTTCAAACACTGCTCATCGGCGGCAAGGATTCCGATTATCAGCTTGACGGGTTTTGGCTTTTTTAATTCCCACATCGTAATTAAGGATTCAGTTTTTCTCTCAGCGAATTAACAAGCTCACAGGTTTTATCGGCTGCCTGCTCAATAGAAACCTTTTGGCTGTTTGGCTCGGTTCGCAATTTTATTTCGATATTGCCCTCGGCTACAGATTTTTTGCCTATGGTAATCCTGACTGGTATGCCCAGCAGGTCGGCATCCTTGAATTTTACGCCGCCCCTGACATCGCGGTCATCCCACAGGCATTCAATTCCTGCCCTGTTTAACTGTTCGTAAATCTTCTCCGCAACCTGCGTAATTTCACTTTCCACACCGAGCGGGGTGATAATAACCTCAAACGGCGCTATACTTATGGGAAAGATTATGCCGTCCTTGTCGTTTCCCGCCTCGATAGCCGATGCGATGATTCGGTTTATGCCTATGCCGTAACAGCCCATCGTGCAGTTTTTTTCCTGCCCGTTCTCATCGAGAAATTTGCAGCCGATTTTTGAACTGTATTTGGTGCCAAGTTTGAAGACCTGTCCCACTTCGATGCCGTGTTTGAACAAAAGTTTTTTGCCCCTGTATGTGTCCCCTTCCACGGCATTTCGAATATCAGTAACGATGACATTTTGTCCTTCGAGCGGAAAATCCCTGCCTGGCACGACATTTCTTACGTGGTAATCAGTCTTGTTTGCGCCGGCAACACCGACCGCCATCGCCGTAACCGCATGGTCGATGATTACCTTATCCACTTTGTCGGCAAGTCCTATGGGGCCTGCAAAACCAACCTTGGCATTTGTTACTTCTTTGATAGTCTGTTCGTCAGCAAGTTCGGCATGTTCACCACCCATTATTAGGGTAAATTTTTCAGAATTTACATCATGATCCCCTCGAACTAAAACAGCAACCTCTTGATAAGCAATGGGTTCGCCAACCGTAACTTTATCTCCACTATGCTTAGCTAATTCCTTACCTATGCTTTTCTTACTTTCTGAAATAACTCCTGGCACAGTATATATCAATGTTTTAATCATGTCCTTTGGCTGAGTTTTGAGAAAACTACAGACCGCTTCGATACTGCCGACATTGGGAGTGTGTACCTCCTGTATCGGCGGGATTTTGGCATCGGATTTTTCTTTCGGCAATGGGTCAACAGACGCCTTTTCGATATTGGCAGCGTAAGAGCCGTCCTCGGTATAGACGATTATGTCTTCGCCTGATGGGCAGGGGATTGTGAACTGGTGCGAACCTGAGCCGCCCATCTCGCCGGCCTCAGCCTCGACGATGACATAATCCAGGCCGCAGCGTTTGAAGATTCTGCAATATGTGTCGTACATCACCTTGTAAGTTTCATCGAGACTTTTCTGGTCGGCGTGAAAACTGTACGCATCCTTCATAATGAACTCGCGGCTGCGAAGCACGCCGAACCGAGGCCGGAACTCATCGCGGAATTTGAAACTGATTTGATAGAGGTTTATCGGAAGCTGCTTATATGAATTTATCTCGTTTGCAGCGACGCTCGTAACGACTTCTTCGGCGGTTGGGGCAAGGACGTTTTGCCGGCCGTGACGGTCGGTGAATTTTGCCATTGTTTGGCCGTAAGCAACATCCCTGCCAGTCTGCTGCCAAAGCTCTATCGGTTGAACCGAAGGCATCAGAATTTCCTGAGCACCAGCCTTATTCATTTCCTGGCGGACGATGTTAATAACCTTCTGCAGGCAGCGAAACCCGAGCGGAAGATAGGTATATGTACCGCTGGCGAGCTTTCTCATCAGGCCGGCACGAATCATTAACTGGTGGCTTGGAATCTCGGCATCAGCGGGAACTTCCTTGACCGTCGGTATCAACATCCTGCTGTATCTCATGTTTCGTCTTTCGTATCTCGTCGCTCGTATCTCGTATTTTGTATATCGTATCTCGACGAACGACGAGACACGATTCACGCCCTAATGATACAGTAATCAGCCCACAGACGACAAGGGATTTTTTTACCGGGATAGGTATCTTATTCGGGCGGGTTATTCCTCAACTGACAACCGACTTGCGACTATTTTGCTCTACGCCACCTTCGGCCTTATGCCTCTTC
>JAPLMV010000240.1 GCA_026386835.1 Planctomycetota bacterium
AAGCCGGTGCAACTGCTTTGCCCGACAGGAAGGTTCTGCCAATATAAACTTCTGCTGCAAAGTCACGATGGCAAAACAAGCCCACTGATAAGAGAAGTTACCATCGCTGACGTTGTTGCGAATCTGGCTCCGACGGTCGAATCAATCAATGTCACTCGAACGGATGCACCGGAAAAAAAAGGCGTATTCAAAATCAGCTATGACGGCAGAGACGGCAATAACGACAAGCTTATTTACAGAATAGATTTCAGAAAAATCGGACGGACCGGCTGGATTGGACTTGATGGAGATATCGAAGCCGACAATTTCGAATGGGACGGCAAAACCGCCGAAGACGGCCGCTATGAATTCAGGGTAACCGCAAGCGACGAAAGAAATAATACCCCCGCGACCAAATTGAGCAGCAGCAGAATAAGCGAACCGGTGATTGTCGATAATACAGGCCCGGTCATTAAAAATGTCGTCTGCAAACAGGATAAGAAAAACGTTACGATTACGTTCAAGGCATGCGATGAGTTAAGTGCTATAAGTCAGATGTATTACGCCGTTGACAGCAATTCGAGATGGATAGCAGCCATTCCGGACGACATGGTTTTTGATACCCTTGAAGAAGACTTCACCCTGTCGATTGAAGACCTGGCGGCCGGCGACCACGTCGTGGCAATCAAGGCTCTCGACGCCGTTGGTAACACAACATACAAAACCATGGACGTCAAAATAGACAGCAAATAGCTTTTAAGCAGATTATGAACTATGCGGTATATCGAGTTTGAAAAAATTGTTGAAACCGTCGAATCGCTCTCTATAGCAGCCGGCTATGAATTGCCGCCGGATGTCCTGCTCGCTCTCCAGAACACCGTTAAAAAGGAACCTGACCCAAAGGCCGCAAAGATACTAAAGCAGCTTATCGAAAACGCCAACATCGCAAGCGGCGAGAAAATACCGCTGTGCCAGGATACCGGCCTGACGGTGGTTTTTGTCGAACAGGGTGCCGGGACAGCAGTCAAACCGCCCGCCGAAAAACCCGATGCTACACTGCCGGATGCAATAAATGAAGGCGTTGCACGCGGTTATGATAAGGGGTACCTGCGAAAGAGCATAGTCGCCGACCCGCTGAATAAACGCATCAACACCGGCTCAAACACCCCCGCCGTGATTCATCACACAATTGCACCAGGCGACAAGCTTAAAATAACAGTTATGGCAAAAGGCGGCGGCTGTGAAAATAAAAGTCAGTTCAAAATGTTCAACCCAACCGCAGATGCGGCACAGGTCAGAGCCTGGATTGTTGATGTCGTAAAAAACGCCGGCGCCGACGCCTGCCCGCCGTTCATTGTCGGCGTTGGCATAGGGGGAAACTTCGAGCTAAGCTGCCTATTGAGTAAAAAAGCGATTTGCAGAGACTTAAATCAGAAAAATAACGACCCCTTTTACGCCGGACTCGAAGATGATTTGCTCACAAAAATAAATACGCTCGGCATAGGCCCGCAGGGACTTGGCGGCCAGACAACAGCCCTTGCTGTTTTGATAGAAACCGCACCCTGCCACATTGCCTCGCTTCCCGTTGCAGTCAATATCGAGTGCCACTGCCACCGCCAAAAATCCGCTGTTCTCTAACCTTTCTTTGCATCTATGCACAGATTAGCCATGGTGACATAATCCTGCGGTGAAATCTGTTCTGGTCTGTCTGTCGAAACTATCGAGGCCTTCTCAAAAATTTCATCCCAGCCGATGATTTCTGCAAGTTCCCCAGCCGCCAGTTTCGTACAGGCCTTTAGCATTTTCCGCCGGTGTCCCATAAAGAGACTTACAACATGGCAGAAAGTTTTTATGTCCCTGATTTGCCCTGCCTTTTTTTCGTCACGAATAAAACTCAGCATTGCAGAATTAACCTGCGGCTGGGGCCAGAAAACCGTTGGCTTTAAGACCCGCAGCATATTCGCCTGGCCGCAGGCGCTCATCAAAATGCTTAACTGCCCATAATGCCTGTCGCCCGGCCCAGCGGTCATCCGGTCGGCCACTTCCTTCTGCACGGTAACATACATCGCATCGGCGATAAGTTCGGGGCCAGTAATCAAATTCATCATCACAGGACAGGCCACATTGTAAGGCAGATTTGCAGCCAACAGCAGTCGCCCTGTGTGTTTTTTCCGTGCATCCTTAACCGCCTCTACAACAGCCGAATTGATGGTGTGCTTATTGTCGAGAATATCGGCGTTTAGAATCAAAACATTTTTTTTGCCTTCAAGCTGCTTTTGCGCAATCTGCGCAAGGTGTTTATCTATCTCAACGGCTATCACCGCACCTGCTTTTTCGGCTAACCCTTCGGTAAATGACCCTGTGCCGCAGCCGACCTCAAGTGCAACATCTGCTTCATTGATATTTGCGGTATCAATCAATAGCCGCATCAGGTTAAGGTCTATAAGGAAATTTTGCCCAAGCTGCTTTTTAGGCCAAAGTCCTGCTGATGAAAGCAGTTGCTCGATTTGTTGTTTTATCTGCATAGGATATTATTCAGAACGATTTTTTTAATCCTTTATGCCGAGGTCATCTTTTGTGATGATGCTCTCGAACTTATAGCCTGCCTGAGCGATGTTTTCGCCTGCCCCCTGCTTACGGTCGATTACAGCTACGATTTTTTTCACCTTTGCCCCTGCGTCGGTAATGATTTTTGCCGCTTCGAGCACCTGGCCGCCGGTGGTGGCGATATCTTCAACAAGCAGCACCACATCGCCTGGCTTTAATACGCCTTCGACCATCTTGCCTGTGCCATAACCTTTTTTGCTGTTGCGGATTATGACCCAGTTTTTGTTTGCGGCCATCGCTGTCGCCGCTGCCAGGGCAACTCCGCCGAGTTCTGCGCCTGCAATAAGCGTTACATCCGGCGTAACATATTTTGCAAATTCTTCACCGAGCGCCTTTAAAATCTCCGGCTTTGTCTCGAAAAGATACTTGTCGAGATAGTATTTGCTTTTCTTTCCGCTGCGAAGAGTAAAATCGCCTTCGAGATACGCTGTTTCCTTGATACGCCTGATAAGTTCGTTTCTTGTCACTGTACAGATTCCTTTAAACCTTAAGTTCCACTTTTCTATTCAATGCTTTACGATATTTTCTGCGAATGGGCAAAACTATCTCTTTAACGAATTCATCTGTCTGCTGAGTCGCTCTGCCTATATAGTCTTTGGGGTTCAGGACTTTTTTTAAATCGACCTTTGCAAATGCGGAGTCTGCTTTTAATCGGCCAATCAAATCATTCGCTTTGCCGAACTGCTTTACCTGTGCAGCGGCGGCCTGTGAATGCTGCCTGATTTTTTCATGCAAATCCTGCCTGTTGCCCCCTGCCCTGACTGCTGCCATAAGGATATTTTCCGTCGCCATAAAGGGCAGTTCCGCATCAACATGGGCGGCTATTACTTTGGGATAAACAACTAACCCATCGAGAACATTTATCAGAATCTCCAAAATCCCATCGACAGCTAAAAAGGCCTCGGGAATTACCACTCTTCTGTTGGCGGAATCATCGAGGGTTCTTTCGAGCCATTGTTCACAGGCCGTCATCTGCGGACTTGACGCAAGGCTCAGCACTAATCGCGAAAGGCCGGTAACTCTTTCGCATCGCATCGGATTGCGCTTATATGCCATTGCAGATGAGCCGACCTGGGA
>JAPLMV010000114.1 GCA_026386835.1 Planctomycetota bacterium
AGGATTTCCGTGCGGGCATGCAATTCCGCCTTGCTCAGAACCTTGTGCCTCTTGAACAGTTCGACATTTTCCTTGTCCATAAGGGTATTGAGAGCATCTACCGAGGAACGCATATTAGGCAGTCCTCGCTTTTTGGCTTCCTCTACCCATTGCGGAACATAATTGTCTCCATTGTATATTATTCTCGAGTGCTCTTTGGCGATTTTTTGCAGAAGCTTCTGAACCGCTGTTTTTACATTATCCGCCTTTTCAAGAGTATCGGCGATTTCCTCAAGGCTATCGGCCACAATCGTATTAAGCACAAACATCGGCCCTGCCGTCGATTGTGATGAACCCACCATACGAAATTCGAACTTGTTGCCTGTAAATGCAAATGGCGAAGTCCTGTTACGGTCGGTGCTGTCCTTGGGCAGAGCCGGCAGTGTCGAAACGCCCAGCTTCAGTTCGCCGCCCTGCCTGGATGACTTTGCCCCGCCTGCTGCAAGCTGCTCCATAATATCGGTAAGCTGTTCGCCGAGGAATATCGAGACTATCGCAGGAGGTGCCTCATTTGCCCCCAGACGGTGCTCATTGCCGACATTGGCTACGCTGGCTCTAAGCAATTTTGCGTACTTGTCAACCCCGCGGATAATCCCGCACAGGAACACCAGGAATACCATATTATCATGAGGTGTATTGCCGGGTTCGAGCAGATTTACCCCGTCGCTTGTCACCATACTCCAGTTGTTGTGCTTGCCTGACCCGTTCACCCCTGCAAACGGCTTTTCATGAAGCAGGCATACGAAGTTATGCCTCAATGCCACAGTCTGCATCGTTTCCATAACAAGCTGATTATGGTCGGTGGCGATATTAACAGTTGTAAACACAGGCGCCAGCTCATACTGCGCAGGCGCCACTTCATTGTGCTGAGTCTTGGCTGATACGCCGAGCTTCCAAAGTTCAACGTTAAGCTCGCTCATAAATGAGGCCACTCTCTCGTGGAGAGTACCGAAATAGTGATCTTCCATTTCTTGGCCTCTCGGCGAGGCAGCGCCGAACAGCGTTCTGCCTGTCAGAACAAGGTCCAGACGCTTCTCGAAAAACGACCGGTCAATAAGAAAATACTCCTGCTCAGCACCAAGTGTTGCAATAACCCTTTTCGATGAAGTATTGCCTAATGCACGAAGAACGCGCATGGCCTGCTTGTTCAGGGCATCCATCGAACGCAATAGCGGCGTCTTCTTGTCAATCGCCTCGCCTGTATAGGAACAGAATGCACAGGGTATATACAAAACCACGCTGTCGCCTTTTTTCTTTACAAACACCGGCGATGTGCAGTCCCATGCCGTATAACCTCTTGCCTCAAATGTTGCGCGAAGTCCGCCTGACGGAAACGAGGACGCATCCGGTTCGCCCTTAGTTAACTCCTTGCCGCTGAATTCCATTATCGTTGTGCCTTCAGACGTCGGCGATATAAACGCATCATGCTTCTCAGCGGTCATTCCCGTCATCGGCTGGAACCAATGACAAAAATGCGTCGCGCCCTTTTCAATCGCCCAGTCCTTCATCGCGTTGGCAATCACATCAGCCGTCGCTGCGTCCAGCGGCTGGTCGCCGCAGATGCTCTTCTTGAACGATTTGTAAATGTTCCTGGGCAGTCGCTCTCGCATCACGGCATCGTTGAAAACACTCGAGCCGAATACTGCTGTGATTGATTCATTCAATTGACACATAATATAATTCTCCTAAAAACTAAAAATACGGTTAACATCATATCCAATTGGCCGCAAACTGCCAACTTATTTTATCCGATCGCATCACTGCCTGTTTCAGCCGTGCGTATCCTAATGCACTCCTCCAGAGGAACAACAAATATCTTGCCGTCGCCCATCTCACCGGTCTGTGCCCCATTTATAATGGCCTTTATCGTCGGCTCTACAAAATTGTCGTTCACCGCTATCTCAAGACGAACTTTTCTCAACAGGTTCCCTGTTTCCTTAAATCCCCGATAGACCTCCGTAACACCCTTTTGTCTGCCGTGCCCAAGTACTTCATTGACCGTTATCAAATTGACTTCCGCTTTATACAACTGCTCTTTTACCTGTTCGAGTCTGTGAGGCTGAATTATTGCTATTATCAATTTCATGATTGAATCTCCTTTCAAACTTTATTCCAACATCGTATAAGCACGTTCATTATGTTGAGTAAGGTCCAGTCCGATTGCCTCATCTTTCTCAACAACCCGTACGCCGATAACTTTGTCCACAACCTTGTAAATAATCCATGTTACAATAAATGAGTAAACTATAGTTACTGACACCGCAATAAGCTGTATCCAGAACTGCCTGGGATTTCCAAAAAACAGGCCATCAGCACCACCTGGATTCACCGACTTGGTCGCAAACAACCCCGTCGCCAGCGCTCCCCAGATACCGCCTATCCCGTGCACCCCGAAGGCGTCGAGCGAATCATCGTACCCCAATTTATGTTTTAGGAATCCTACCGATATAAAGCAAAACAGACCCACCAGCAAACCAATCACTATCGAACCGCCCACACCGACAAACCCTGCCGCCGGCGTAATGGCAACCAGACCAGCCACGGCGCCGGATATCGTACCGAGCATGGTCGGATTTCCGTTAAACCGCCAGTCAAGCATAGCCCAGCTTAATGCAGCAGCAGCAGCAGCAGTATTGGTAACCACAAACGCATTCGTCGCAATACCATTCGCAGACAGCGCACTTCCCGCATTAAATCCGAACCACCCGAACCACAATAGAGCCGCACCAAGAACGCTGAACGGCAGATTGTGCGGCGGGGTCGGATGCTTGTCATAGCTTTTCCTCTTGCCTATCACTATAGCCGTTACCAACGCCGCTATACCAGCGTTTATATGCACAACTGTCCCGCCCGCAAAGTCAAGTGCGCCGAGATTCCTCAGCCACCCGTCTATTCCCCACACCCAGTGCGCAATCGGGTCATACACAAATGTCGCCCACAGCAATGTAAAAATCAGAAAAGCTGAAAACTTCATTCGCTCTGCAAATGCACCTATAATCAAGGCCGGCGTAATTATAGCAAACATCGCCTGAAATATCATAAACGCCTGATGCGGTATCGTTGCCGAATAATTCGAATACGGCTCAGCGCCAACGCCGTGCAGCATAAACCATTGCAGCCCGCCCCAGAATCCTTTGCCGGGCCCAAACGCCAGACTGTATCCGAATATTACCCATTGCAGACTCAGCACCGCCAGTATTATGAAGCACTGCATCAGAACGCCAAGAACATTTTTTGGCCTCACCAACCCGCCATAGAAAAATGCCAGGCCGGGTATCATGAGCATCACAAGAGCCGACGATATCAATACCCACGCAGTATCACCAGTATCAATCTTCAGCGACGGCGCACTTACCACAGCAGCCGCAGGTTTCGTTACAGCCGGCTGGTCTTGGGCAAAAGCCGCCATCCCGGGAAAAACTAACAAAACCAAAAGTACCACCAATAACCTGTTCATGTAAAGTTACTCCTTTCTGATTGTATTAAATCGCTCGCATTCTGCTTAAAAACTCCTTGATATTCCCACGCCAAACCACAAATTGTCGCTCTTGGCCGTATTGCTTCTTACCCCGTTATCGAGCATCGTCGCATAATTCAGACTCGGCTTTACCGTCCACGCCCCAAAACATATTGGCAAACCAGCCGATATAGTCCAGTCGTTCATTCCGCCGCCATCTGTGCCGAAGTAGCCCCTGTTGTACTTTGAATCACCATACCCGATGCTTGTCCCAAGCTGCAATCCGCAATAGCAGTTCTCACTGAATGTCGCTATCTTCTCTATCGTATGGCCGATGCCGAACTGCACATAATCCCCGCGTATTGATTGTACGTCGCGATACCACTTGATATATGGGTTTAATGGAACGTTCAGGTTTAATCCGCCATACACCTCTGTTGTCGGTCTGAAAGGTGTCCCGGGGAACTCATAGTGGATTGCACCCACAGAAAAGCCCAGTATGTCCAGATTGGGTATCCTGGAAGAATAATCCAGCGAATAATCGAATTCCGTAAACTCCCCGGAATGGTTATTGGCACTGGTCCAGTCCATATTGCCCCATACCGAGCCGGTGAAACCCCACTTGCTTATTGAGACAGCAGGCTGAAAAACATTTCCATTGGTCAGGTTCTGTCCGCGCCAGATGTATTTGCTGAAGTAATCCGCAGAAAACACGATCCCTATGCTCTTTGAATCTTCCGCTCCTGCAGCAAGATTCGCCATAGCTGCCATAAGGGCCGCGACCAAAATCCATCCCTTGTTTCTACGCATAAGTCCTGTCTTTCTTTATTAAATGCTCACAATTGCTATTGTGCAAACTGTGTATCAGCAAAATCCGGTAGGGTGGGGTCTTTTACCCCACCACTTTTATTTATGTACGCAAACTGTGTGCCAGTAAAGACATGCCTGGAAAAAATTTATTTAACCACCGCTAAAATAAGACGTTACGACAACAACACATCCCTGCAGCCAAATCCAATAAACTACATTTTTGTATATAACTCTAAAATATAAAACAAAATTGTAGATATTTCCATTACAAAAACTTAGGCAGAATCCCGTACCTCTTTATCTTGTAGCCAAGCATTCTTTCCGTTATCCCAAGTTCAACGGCAGCTTTTCTTTGCTGACCCCCTGATTTTTTCAACGCATCAATGATTAGTTCTTTTTCCAGATTCTCAATCGTTTCCACCATCGACCTTGATGCCGCAGGCTGCGCCTTGTTTATCATCTGAAGTGAAGGAGGCAGATGCTCCGAGCGAATCACATCGCCGTCACAGAGCAAAACCGCCCTCTCGATGCAGTTCTCAAGCTCTCTTACATTCCCAGGCCAGTGATACCTCGTAAGCATCTCTATCGCAGGCGTTGAAATACGCAAAATGTTTTTATTGTTTTCCGCTGTGAGCTTTTCAAGAAAATAATCCGCCAGCAGCATTATATCATCCTTGCGCTCCCGCAGCGGCGGCAGATAAATTGGAAAAACATTTATTCGATAGTAAAGGTCTTCACGAAAAAGACCCTGCTTTATCTGCTCCTCAAGGTTCTTGTTTGTGGCAACTATAATTCTCACGTTTGTCTTTATTGTCTCCGTCCCGCCTACACGCTCGAACTCCTTAAACTGGATCACCCTCAATAGCTTAACCTGCAAATTCACAGAGAAATCCCCTATTTCATCAAGAAATATAGTGCCTCCCTGTGCCCGTTCGAACCTGCCCGGTTTTCTTTCTCCCGCATCGGTAAACGCACCTTTTTCATGCCCGAATAATTCGCTCTCTAAAAGCGTATCCGGCAAAGCAGTGCAGTTTACCTTAAGGAATGGCTTGTTTGCACGGATACTATTATAATGGACTGCATGAGCAACAAGGTCCTTGCCCGTCCCGCTTTCACCGCGAATCAAAACTGTCGCCATACTATCCGTAACCTGCTCGATAAGACGGTAAACCTGCTGAATAGCGTTGCTGCTGCCTATCATATTATGGATATTGAACCGCGTTTTTAATTCCTGCCGCAGCCGAACGTTTTCGTCGCTGAGTTTCTGGCGTTCCGATTGAACAAGTTTATTGAGCTTAACTGCCTGCGCCACCATTGTAGCGATGATATTGAGCAGCCGGACGTTGTCCTCGAAATCGTCCCCTTTTGTCACCTGCCTGTCTACGCTCATTGCTCCGATGGTTTTGCCTTCCAGTTTTATAGGTACGCAAAAAAAGGCGATTCTTTTTCCTTCTATCGGCGTTCGCGATTTCGTCTTGTGAAGAAAACGCGGGTCTTTGGAAATATCCGGCACAACGATTTCCCTGCCCGTCTGAACAACAAGCCCCGTAATCCCTTCCCCCACCTTATAGCTGCCTAATTTCTTCGACTTTTCACTCAGGCCGTGTGCTATCTTGATATTGATTGTCTCTGTTTCCGGCTCAAGCAATGTAATTGTTCCCCGCTGGAGCTTGAGGTGCGTATCCAGCGATTTCAATATGCTTTTGAGCGTCATCTCGAGGTCAAGAGACTCGGCAAGTGCCCTGGATATATCGCTTAAAAGCCCGACTTCGACTGAAAGCTTTGTCTTCATAGCATTCCTTTCGTCAAAAACTCTCAACTATAATAACAAAATTGTATACTTATTGCAATAAATTACAATTTTGTAACTATAATGGTATGCCCCCGCCGTATAAGAAAGTTATGTCGTTTTCCTTATCGGTTAGTCCCGAACCCCGCTTCGGGGTTTTGTGCCCGCTTGGGGTCCATAAAAACTGTCTTCCTCAAAGCCAATAATCAATCATCAATCAAAACGCCTTCCTGTCATTCCGAACGCAGTGAGGAATCCGCAAATCACCGGCCACGTAGTGGCCTACCTCGATTCTGACTACTGAATCCTGACTCCTGAATACTCTCTTTCGCCCCTTCCTCCCCAATAATCAATAATCATTAGTCAATAATCAATTAAAACACCCCCACCATTTTTTCTGCGGATTTTGTTTATAAAAAAAGCTGAGAGTCGCACACTAACCACAACTCTCAGCCAATTTAAACTTAAAAAGGAACAATCGAAACTACTCTGCTCTACGTTTTCTTCTCAAAATCACCGCACCCATCACAAGCATAAATGCGGAGGCGGGTTCGGGGACGTATTAAACTATACTCATGGCTCCACACCTTCAAGCCAATGGTCGGCAAAAATAGCAAAGTCCGTCAGGTTAACCATGCCTGAAATATCTATATCCACGCCGCCACAGAAGTTATTGGATGAATCGCAGTCGGCCAACAGCCACCGCTGGACAAAGTAATCGAGGTCTTCGATATTAACGCCATTGGGGCAAGCGAGGTCTCCGTCTGTCGATTGCCAGTTCAGCCGCGGATAGTCCACGCCATCAACGCACATTCGCCAGTAATCGTTGGTTCCATTGGTTGTCTCATTGGTAAAATCCCAGTTAACATCGGTAAAAGTGCTTTGTTTCATCATATCGGCAGTATTTTTGCCTGTTCCGCCAGCACTGCTCGACTGGCTGGATGTTTCTATATCCCAGAAGCAGGCGGTTATCGTACCATCATTCTCCCCCACCAGCCCGCCAACATAGGAGCCTGTTCCGGTGACCGAACCGGTCGCATAGCAGGAGGTTAGCATACCCTCATTATACCCCACCAGCCCGCCGGCATAACCGTCTGTTATTCCGCTGACCGAACCGGTCGCATAGCAAGCGGTTAGTGTACCATAATTATACCCCACCAGCCCGCCGGCATAACGGCTGGAGGTAAGGCTTTTTCCGCTGACAGAACCGGTCGCATAGCAGGAGGTGATTGTACCATAATAATTCCTCCCCACCAGCCCGCCGACACCGCCGGAATGGAGGACCGAACCAGTGACCGAACCAGTCGCATAGCAGGAAGTTATCGCACCAGAATTCTCCCCCACCAGCCCACCGACACCGGAGTTTCCGGTGACCGAACCGGTCGCATAGCAGGATGTTAGCATACCCTCATTATACCCCACCAGCCCGCCGGCATAACCGTCTGTTATTCCGCTGACCGAACCGGTCGCATAGCAAG
>JAPLMV010000004.1 GCA_026386835.1 Planctomycetota bacterium
AGCAAGAGAGCTCAAAATGAAAGATAAACACTATTGGATAGTAACCTTTGAAAAACTGCTTTCCGAAACGACTTTTCCGCAAACCATGCAAAAAATCCTCAAAACCCTCGAGAAAAATTATAAATATCCCGTCGATGTCGAATTTACCGTCAACTTCGCAGGAAACGATAAACCCGTCATCAACCTTCTCCAGTGCAGACCGCTCCAGACAAAAGGACTTCAGCCGCATGTCGAAATCCCATCAGGAATATCCAAGGACAAAATCCTGTTTAGCTGCGAAGGATATTTTATGGGCGGCGGCATCTCCCAATATATCAAAAGGATCATATACGTCCACCCGCAGAACTACGAAGCACTCGAACTCTCGCAGAAATACGATGTTGCCCGCCTTATTGGCCAGATCAATAAACAACTTACCAGCAAAGAAGAGCTTGCGACCATGCTCCTGGGCCCAGGCCGATGGGGCACAACCACACCTTCCCTGGGCGTACCGGTAAGCTTTTCAGAAATCAATAATGTCACCATACTCGGCGAACTGGCTTATGAAGGCGGCAACCTCATGCCCGAATTGTCCTTCGGAACTCATTTCTTCCAGGACCTCGTTGAGGGCGATATCTTTTATGTCGCCATTTTCCCAAAACAGAATAATTTTATCTTCAATAAAAACTTCTTTGAGAAGATGCCTAATCAGCTCGAGAAAATCATGCCCGAAAAAGCCAAATATAAGGATGTCGTCAAAGTCTGTAATTTTCCAGATAACAGACTGCAGATAATTGCGGACATAGTCTCCCAGCGGCTGGTCTGCTTTCTGAAATAAACATTTACTAAACTTTTACTATTGTTTCATTCCCTGCCCGCATATCCTCAATTCCACGTTGAAAGTGTCGCTTATTAAGGAATAAAAGCATCTGCTGCTAAAAAAAAAGGATTTTAAAATGCTCGTATTATCAAGGCGGGAAAACGAATCAATTGTTATTGATGGCCGTATCGAGGTTACGATTGTGGATATTCGCAGCAAGAGGGTTCGCGTGGGCATAACCGCACCTAAGGACATAACAGTCCACCGCAAAGAAATCCAGGATAAGATAGAAAAGAACAAAAAATAATTCCGCCTTTTGTTCAGCATATCAGTTACCTTTTCTTCCCAGATATTATCCAAAGTCATCCAAAGACATCCAAACGCACTCCAAAGCACTCCAAAGATAGTCCAAAGTACTCCAAAGTATGTCCAAAGTACGTCCAAAGACACCAGAGTTGAGGCTACATTTTTTTCATAAGTTATTTTCATGTATAAGGTTAAACTCGAAATCCAAAGCACGAAATACACAAAAAAAGAACACAGTCCGTAAGGACTCCATAGGAGAACACAGAATAAGGCGGTTTTTGTCGATAGACAAGGAAGTTGCTATAATATAATTATGTTCTTGAGAAGATAAATAGTCTCTTTCAAGTTTGTTTATTTGCGGAAAAGGAATAAGACCGCCTGTTAATTAATGCCTTCGAGCCAATGTTTGGAAAAAATGGAATAGTCACTAAAATCTAAAGCACCTGAAAGGTTCAGGTCAGTACCCTGGCAATTATTAGTTAAGGCGCAATCTGATTCAAGCCAATGGTCAACTAAATAATCGAGGTCTTCAGTATTTACTCCATCAGGACATATATAATCGCCGAGAGGCTTTTGCTGCCAAGAAAGTTTTGGATAATTCATGCCATCGCATATCCGCCAATAATCGCTTGTGCCGTTGGCTGTTTCATTTGTAAAATCCCACAAGGCTGGAGCCGAAGTAAAAGTCGAAAGGGTTTTCATATCGGCTGTTAATTTGCCTTTTGCCCCGGTGGTTATGCCATAGCCTATCCCAACTGTTTTGCCGGTTGTCTGTGTATCCCAGAAGCAGGAGGTAATCGTACCATAATTAATATTCACTCCTACCAGCCCGGTGACATACTCTTCGTTGCCGTGCACCTTACCGGTCGCATAGCAGCAGGAGATTAGGTTACCTGAGTCATTATACCCCACAAGCCCGGCGACATAGTTAACGCCGTAGGTCTCACCGGTCGCATAGCAATTGGTGATCTTGGTGCTATAGCCATAATTAAACCCGACCAGGCCTCCAACAAAGTGGTAAGCGCCGGCCACAGCGGTAGAATAACATGAGGATATTTTGCCGTAATTATAGCCTACGAGGCC
>JAPLMV010000216.1 GCA_026386835.1 Planctomycetota bacterium
ATATTGGTGGGTCCATGCGGGTTCAAACAGCAGTATAATCTGCCATGCCCGACTTGCGGGATGACACATTCAGCGATAGCATTTGCCGAGGGTAAAATCATGGAGTCGTTTTACATCCAGCCTGCTGGAGCATTATTTTGCAGTGTGTTGGCGATTTGTGCATTTTTAGCTTTGCTAACAGGTGTTTTTGGGGTATATTTTACGTACATGGACAGGGTTTTCCGTGAGGTCAGGATTGGTCACGTAATTACGGCCTTACTTATAGTTACTGCGGCTGGGTGGGCGGTAACAATCGCACGGGCAATAGCGGCGAAAAATTAATAATAAAGACGGGAAAAGATTTTGGTTAAAAAATGAAGAAATTAATAGCTTTGAGCGTGGTGGCATCAATCTTAAGTTTGTTTCACGGCGGCTGTGCTGTTATTGCCAGGATGGGTACACCGACAAGTCACGAGATAAAAATTCCAGCCCAATACGATATCATCAAAAATAAAGGTGATAAAATACTTATTCTTGTAGAGCAGCCAGGCTGGCTGAATGTTCAAGTCGATATGCGTTCTTATCTGACCGATTCTATAAGCAGGGAAATCACGCAAAAGACTAAGATTTCGGCAGGGCGATTTATACCATATAATAAATTGTCCGAATATCGCTCCAATACGCCTAATTTTGCATCGCTTTTGCCAGTGGAAATCGGCAAAGCGATGGATGCAAATATAGTTCTGGTTGTACGGATTGACGATTTCCAAATGGCTCAGTTGGTTGACAGCGGCTATTATAAGGCAGCTCTGGACGCCAAGGCGATTCTTTTTGACAGCGTGACGGGTGTACAACTGTGGCCTGCGGGAGGGAATGGCAAAATCATAAAGGTCGGTTTTGAGATTGAACAGGGCGGTCGGGATATAGCGACAAGCCGGCTTGCGGCGGCGGCGGCTTACTGCACGGTGAGGTATTTTTATAACTGCCCTAAAGATCAATTTAAGATTGCCGATGACAGAAGCGGCGCAGGATTTAATGAATGGAAAGAATAGAAAAAATTTTTGGAGAAACACAATGGTAAAGATTTTGATTTCAGACAAACTGGCAAAGGAAGGCATAGATTTACTCAACTCAATGGAAGGCGTACAGGCAGTTGTCAAGACTGGGATGAACGAAGATGAGCTTACAAAGGTTATCAGCGAATACGATGGGCTGATTATACGCAGCGATACAAAGGTTACGGCCAAGGTGTTAGCCAATTCGGGGAAGCTCAAGGGAATTGCAAGGGCAGGGGTTGGTATAGACAACGTTGATGTCAAGGAAGCGACCCGCAAAGGGATTATCGTAATGAATACGCCTGGCGGCAATACGTTAAGCGCGGCGGAGCATACGATGGCACTGATGCTTGCAATGAGCCGCAAGGTGGTGCCGGCGTGTAACAGTTTGAAATCGGGCGTATGGGACAAGAAAAAATATATGGGCAACCAGCTCAACGGCAAGATGTTGGGCATCATTGGTCTTGGCAGAATCGGTATGGCGGTAGCGAATATGGCCAAGGGATTCAATATGACAATTTTCGGTTATGACCCGATTGCGATGCCGCCGGATGCGGAGAAGCTGGGCATTCACGTAACCGATAAGCTCGAAAAGATTTTCAAGGAAGCCGATTATATTACAGTTCATGTGCCGAAAAATGAACAGACGCTGAATATGATAGGCGAAGAGCAACTCAAAATGATGAAGCCGACGGTGCGGTTAATCAACTGTGCACGCGGCGGAATCATCAACGAAGAGGCACTTAACAAGGCGCTTGCGGAAAAGCGGATAGCCGGCGCGGCGTTGGATGTTTTCCCGAAGGAACCACCGGAAAATATGTGGTTTATGCAAAGTGAGAACTGCCTTGTTACACCGCATCTCGGAGCAAGCACCGAAGAGGCACAGATTGAGGTGGCTGTAGAGGCGGCACAGATACTTGTTGATGCAATCAGGGGCGGCCCGATTAGAAATGCGGTCAACGCTCCGTCAACGACTGGTGCTGTTCCTGCGATTGTGAACAGCTATGGTGAGCTTGCAAGAAGAATCGGCATGCTTGTCAGCACTATTACGCCTGGTCAGATTAAAAATGTTTCGGTTCAGTATCGCGGCACAATCGCAGAGATGGATGTTAAATCCGCCACGCTTAATTTTGCGGTGGGTCTGCTGCAGAAGCATTTCGATATGCCGTTGAATATGGTAAATGTCGGCATTTTGGCGAAGGAGCGGGGCATAAGCATCGATGAAACCAAGAACATCGAGTCCAAAGATGTGGCGGCAAGTTTCAGAGCCAAGGTTGTTACCGACAAGGCTACACGGACGATAACTGGTACGGTTTTCGGCGGGACGCTTTTGCGGATAATCGAAATCGACGGTTTCAATATAGAAATGACGCCGCAGGGATCGGTTGTAGTTATCTTTAACGACGACAAGCCTGGTGTTATCGGCGCTGTCGGGACAGTCTGCGGGAAATACAGCATCAATATCTGCACGATGGGTGTGGGACAGAAGCTTAAAGAGAAAAAGGCCGTTCTGGCTGTAAGCCTGGATAAAGAACCTGATGCGAAAGTTGTTGAGGAACTCGGTAATCTGGATTTCGTAAATGAAATCTATGTCTGTAACCTCGACTGATTCACGATGGCAGAGAAATTAATAATAAGCATCAGCGGAATGAGAGGCATCATAGGTGAAAACCTTACTGCTGCTATTGCCGCTGAATATGGGTGTGCTTTCGGCACGTTTTTGAAGGAAAATAGCACCGGCAGTCCACAGGACGCCTTACGGCGGAAGAAACTATCCGTATGTATCGGCAGGGATTCGCGGCCAAGCGGGCAGATGTTAGAGTCTGCGGTAACAGCGGGTTTGTGCTCTGTGGGGATTGATGTTGTTGATTTGGGGATAGTGACAACGCCAGGCGTTGGGATTATGGCAAGGCATCTTGGCTGCAGCGGCGGAGTTATCGTTACTGCCTCGCATAATCCGATTCAATATAACGGGATAAAACTATTGCTTGGTAACGGGATTGCGCCGCCGCAGCGGGCAGCGGAACAAATAAAAGGTTATTTTTTAGATAGGAAATTTGCTTTTGTCGATTCGCCGAAATGCGGCAAAGTAACTTCCAGTGAACAAACGGATGATATACATATTGCAAAGGTTTTAGCGATAGTAGATAAAAAAACAATCGCGAGGAAAAAATTTAAGGTTGTACTGGACAGCGTTAATGGGGCAGGGGGGCGGGTTACGAAGAAATTATTGTCTGAACTGGGTTGTAAAGTTTATGCGGTGAACGATGAGCCGACTGGTTTATTTG
>JAPLMV010000191.1 GCA_026386835.1 Planctomycetota bacterium
TTACCAGCAGATATTCGATGCTACCTCTACGGCATGGAACAAAATCTCATCAAACCAATTTAAAACAATCTGCAACGCCACATGGTTGATGCATGAGAATTAACTGGAATGCGTATTATTCAATTGTCGCTCCCAACCGACCGACTTTGCCAGCAATTTAAGTGAGGTCAGGTGCATATACAATGTTTTGGGTGCTATATTTCATTGCATAAGTTCCTTGTGTTCCCTGCAGTATGCCAACAATGTAATATTGGGCGGTGGATCTGGCTTCTTGTTTCTAACGTCTGTTTGTTTTTTATTTGCGAATACTTCTGCCTCCTTTCTGGTTTCAAAACTTTTGCTGTACCGCTTTCCCTCAGAACCAAACCATCTAACTGCCCAGCGAAAGGAACGCTTCTTGGGCCATTCACCTTTCGGCAATGGTTTGCCACATTTATCTTTGGGAACTTGTTCATGGTATTTCCTGTATATACCAACTTTTTCAGTCGCCATGATAAAACCTCCCAGCCCTATAAAGGCCATAGGCCATCCCCGGCAGCACCGGACAGAACATGGCATATGTCCTAAAGCCTCGATGAGCGGCCTCCATCATTACTTCAATACGCTCTTTAATTGACGAAGCATTCGGTTCAATAACTGAAATAATGTCGCTTTTAGTTGTTAGGAAATGCTTAAAGGGAAGACTGACAAGAAATTGGTGAAACACATCATATTTAAGGCTTAGCGGCCTGAAGATATTAGCTATGTGAATACAATAAATTAAAATGCTTTAGTAGATATGAAGGCTTTTGGTTGTAGGATGGTTGTACTGTACTTGATGCTTGCGAGTACAGTTTGTAGTGCTATATTTTTGAACAGAAGAGCCGTTACAAACATTTTACTACCACCGTTTGCAACTATAAGCATTTTTAAATCTTGCCAGGACGCGAACAAGTTTTTTTCTTTTTTTGCTCTTATTTGTGCCCTGACTTTTTCAGGTAGGGGCTTTGGCCGGGGCTCTCTATGCCTATTTCTATGAATCAAGCTTTTGACAAGAACACTGCTTTATTGTTGTTTGATCACGCCTTTTTTAAGGATAATGTTGGCGTATAAGGCAGATTCACTCGTTGCGACGACAGCATAAGCTTTTTGTGCCCTTTCATAGAATGCGAACCTTTCAACGAATTCAAAATCGGAAAACTTTTCTCCGCTGTTTTTAATTATTTTGCGATACTCTTCCCAGATTGTTGGTTTGGTCTTATCACCCGATACGACCGCCATCAACGTAGCCGGCTTTTCAACATAGCTATCAAGCGGAAAAAGTGTAAGTACCGCTTCGAGGATTGGCGGTACGCCGTGTCCATCGCATCTGATTAACTTTTGTGCAATACTGGCTGCTGGGAAGTTGCCATCTGCGATAACTATCTCATCGCCATGCCCCATCTCCATAAGCACCTTCAGTAATTCCGGCGAAAGTATGCTCGGAAGACCTTTAAGCATTTTTTTACCTTTCATTAAAATTCACATTTCTTCGACTCTGTTAGCTGATTAATGTTTAGCAGCCAATTGCTTGTAGACATTTTCACCGCCGTTCAAAAGATGTATCAACGGTTGCGGACGATCTTTGCCTTCAACAAAGCACGGCCGCGCCGCCCACGGC
>JAPLMV010000188.1 GCA_026386835.1 Planctomycetota bacterium
GTCTGACTGCTTATCCTTGAGATATTTTTCGATATCCATCTTACGCATAAACCCTACCGAACGTATAAAGTGCCAGGGGTTTATAAACTTTTCGATTTAAAACTATGTTACGCATAAACCGCCGCGGACGCATAAAGCGCCAAAATCCGGTGAAAGTGACAGTTCAAAAATATGAAACAGATTAAAACATGGACTGCCCTGGATTTTCGGCTTATCGATTTTATAGACATGGCGGCGTGAGCTTTCGACAGAGTATCAAGAATATGCTCTTACTTTCATTGACACGTCTGTGTAGTGCCTAAACACAGGTTAAAAACTCAGGAAGATTTGGTGAGCACTGTCAACTTATGCTTTATCTGAATCCGCTTGATGCAATAGCATAAATAATTGTTGTTTTTGGGCAGAGAGTTGAAGATTTTATAGTTGAGTGGTCATGTGATTATTCGATTATTTAGGCGTAGCTGGTCGATACAACATCTAAGCTAAACGCCCGATATCGACCGGCTGGTCGGATGGTCGGTCTATATTGAGATATTTTCCGATTTTTATGCCATCTTTGAGCCTGAATCTGTTCCTCATATCATTATCTATAATTCTTTCAAATAAGTCAGCCTTTATGAGTATCTGGTGCATCTGGTTCTTTACGGTATTCGCAGATTTGCCTAACATGCTGCCAACATCCCTGTATGAAAGAGCCATATCCTGATGCTCAAAAAATACGGAGAGAATCCTTTTTTCCTGGTTGCTGAACTTATTGATATCGAATTTAAAGCCGTTGGTTCCATTCGGTTGGACTGGTTTGGCCGTCCAGTCTGGTCGCTGTGTCGGACTGGTCTGTCTTAGCGACAGACCCATCGGCTGATTGGTCAGGATATCCTCAAGATTTATGAGTTTTTGACTGTGCTCTTTTAAAAGGGCTGAATTTTCATCGATATCCTTTTGATGTTTTTGCAGAACATTGTTTATTGAGTCAACCTGACCTTTGATGCCGGCAATCTGTTGCCCCAAAATATTAGGTCCCTTTGATTTTCTTTTTTTGGCTGATCTTCTCTTCCTTCTAATAAAAAAGTCAAATAATCCCATTTTTACAAATTTCAGTATATCCTCACATCGCTGCCAAGATAATAAAACTGCAAGGATAACTTATTAAGCTCTTTTCGGAATTCGTTCCTCTTGTCCTGGCTAAGTTTTATTGTTTTATCCTTCAAAAGCGTACTCGTTCTTGCCCAAAGCATCTGAAAGGCTGCCTGCTCGTCTGTGAGTTGCTGAAAAGTATCATCCTGTAAAAATACTTTTAATGAGGGATTTGAGCTTTTTTCAAAGACCTTCAGTTTATGCCATTCCAGAATAGCCTTTGCATCCTCGAGGATATTTTTAAGTTGCGCCAATTGTGTTACTAACCGCTGCTCTTGATTCATGAAAAGATAAGACTGCGAGACTATAAATATTTTTCTGTTTTATAGTTACATGTCATCATTATTGGCAAGGTCCTTCCAACTGAATGCATCAGGGTCATAGTCTTCTGAGTTATTGTCTTGATCTTCGGTGTGGTACTCATGCAAATGGTCCAGTATCCTGTTTACAACTCTTCTTATAGCCCTCGTGTTTTCGCAGATCTCTTCGAGGTTGTTAAGGCACTTACATTCTTCTTCGGTATGTTCTTCTTTTGGTGTCATTTCGAAATGATAACGGCGTGGAAGTATTTAAGGTTTCGTATGCCCGAATATGTAACGTTCGGGAATATATTTTTGAAAAATCCACAAACGATGTCAAAGCTATAATTGAAAACTGTGGCTTTCTAATTTTTTCCCATACAAGAAAATATTCATCTCAATTTAGACCTCGATTTCTGAGCTCCTTTGCGGTATATTTGTGTTAATGTGTAAAGAATCAGAGAGCATAAGATGCCCAAGTTTGTAATCCAGAAACACCATGCCAAGCAACTCCACTATGATTTACGCCTCGAAATGGACGGGGTGTTGAAGAGCTGGGCTGTTCCAAAGCAACCCTCTACCGACAGCACTGTCAAGCGTCTGGCCATTCAAGTGAAGGATCATGAAATAGACTATGCTAATTTTGAGGGGGAAATCGAGGAAGGGCAGTACGGTGCGGGTAAGGTTGAAATTTGGGACTGTGGCAATTATGAACTTATCGAGCGAAGCGAGAATCTGATCCGGTTTCATCTATTTGGTGAGAGACTCCGCGGGTCATGGAAACTTGTTCATACAGGATATCCTCCTGGCAACCAGTGGCTTTTGATAGCATCAGCCAAGGCCAATGCGCTTCCGAAATAGGATGCATACCTGTGCATGCTGAATTCTACTTGAATGACATAATTCCTCACAACAGGCTGTCAAACTTAGGAGGTTTTGAACCGATTGGCAAAAAAGCATGCATCGGATTGAACATACTATTGACGCTGTGAGTGCAACAGGATTACCCTTCCTGACATATGTCTCACCGGTCATTTGTTATGATATGCGCAAAAAAGATGTTGTTAGGAAGGAGTTTTTTATGGGCGTACGAAATAAGAAGCGCGAGGAACTTC
>JAPLMV010000076.1 GCA_026386835.1 Planctomycetota bacterium
TCGACGAAATAATTGTTCTGCTGAAACAATTGCTAAAAGATGAGAAACAGAATTAAATATAAACGAAGAGCGACGAGATACGAGCGACGAGCGACGAAAACATGGATAAAGGTTTTTTTGCCGGCAGGAAAGTTTTAGTGATGGGACTTGGGCGATTCGGCGGCGGAGTCGATGTCGCTAAATTCGCCTGCAAAGCCGGCGCCAAAGTAACGGTAACCGATTTGGCGGCTGCGGCTCAACTGGCTGATTCGATTGTTCAGCTTAAAGACTTCAAAGATATCGAGTTCCATCTTGGCTCACACGAACAGGCTGATTTTGAACAAGCCGATATTGTCATAGCAAACCCCGCGGTGCCGCCAGATAACAAATTCCTGAAAATCGCACGCCAGGCAAACAGGTTCGTTACATCGCAAATCAATATATTTCTTGAGTTGTGTCCTGCCACGATAATCGGCATAACCGGCTCCAACGGAAAAAGTACAACAACAGCACTGACCGCACACATTTTGAGAAACGCTTACGAGCGACAGGGCGTGTTGCCCAAACATATTTTTACGTGGCGTAGCCACGTCATTCCGAACGAATGTGAGGAATCCGCTGAAAAAACGGCGGCGAAGCTGCCTACCTCGTCTCCAATTGACGTAAAATGTGGCAAAACACCCTTTAGGCAACATGCCCGACGAGTCACGGTGTGGCTTAGCGGCAATATCGGCAACGAGCCGTTATTGGTGACTATAGACCAAATTGGCCCCGATGATTTAGTTGTGCTCGAATTGTCGAGCTTCCAGATTGAGCAGTTCGCACAAATCCAAAAATCGCCGAAGGCGGCACTGCTGACGAACCTTACGCCCAACCATCTCGACCGCCACGGCACATTCGAAAACTACTGCGCCGCAAAAGAGAATATCTTCAAATTTCAAAAGCCAGACGCTCATGGCCGGGCTGTTTCAATCTTTAATGCCGAGGATAAGGTCGGTATGGAGTGGTTTGAAAAATACAAGAACGATAGCGGCAGAATCTGCATAAAATTTTCGCCCGATGATGTCAGCAAAGAAATCAGGAAGCAGTTTACCTTACCAGGCAGGGCAAATCTTTCAAACCTCGCCGCTGCTCTTGCCCTTGCAAGGCAGTTCGGCGTTAAGGATGCACAAATCAAGGCGTGCCTGCCGGAATTCAAGGCGCTGCCGCATCGGCTGGAATTTGTTGCCCAAATAAACGGCGTCAGATGGTACAACGATTCCAAGGCCACAACGCCGGCAAGCTCAA
Organism: Planctomycetota bacterium; assembly: GCA_026386835.1. GTDB lineage: Bacteria > Planctomycetota > Phycisphaerae > Sedimentisphaerales > Anaerobacaceae > JAPLMV01. Next base: position 1,267 of record JAPLMV010000076.1, read on the forward strand.
TCGTTGCACTGGATTCTTTTGAACAGCCGGAAATTATAATTGCAGGCGGATATGACAAGCATCTGCCGTTCGATGAGTTCGGTAAAAAAATCGCTCAAAAGGCAAAGGCGGCAATCCTTATAGGCCAAACCGCACCGAAAATTGCAGATGCTATCAAATCGGCTCAGCAGGAATTTAAAATTGAATTTGCGGATTCGCTGGCAAAAGCCGTTGAGTTAGCTAATCAGCTCGCAGAGCCGGGCGATGTCGTTTTGTTAAGTACCGCCTGTGCAAGCTACGATATGTTCACAAACTATGAACAGCGGGGAGAAATGTTTACGGAATTAGTGCGCAAAATTCCTGTAAAATAAATTTTCACTTACCTGCTGGTGTACCTGCTGTTTGGTCGATTTGCGACAGAGAAAAGATTTTCGTGGCCTTGAGTTATCAGCATGTTTCCAACAATACTGTGTTTAAAATCATTTGCCCTTTGGTATTTGCAGGAGTAAGATTAGGTATGTTATATGGTAGGATTGTTTAAAGAGAAAAGAGAAACATGGCCAAAGATTTCCATGCTGAGCCGTTTGATACGCATTCCAATAAATTTTCGCGCGCCAGGAAAATAAAACTTGCGCTATCGTTTACTGTATGGCATAGTTGTTCTAAAAAGGAAACTTGCCATGCGTATACAGCCGCATACACCCACAGACATTGCCACGCTTAAGTCG
>JAPLMV010000279.1 GCA_026386835.1 Planctomycetota bacterium
TGAAAAGAAAACACACCAGCTTTGTCCAGCACCAGGCATTGATTTTGCGTATCATATTATCCTGGCGGTTCAGCCGGTAACAACTGACGATATCATACTGTTTTATCAGCGGCAATAACGGCGGCATTTCGCTCATATCAAACTGCCCGTCACCGTCGGTATAAAAAACAAGTTCTTTTGCAGCCGACCTGAATCCGGATTGAAGAGCGGCTCCGTAACCAAGATTAGTCGGATGGTGGACAACACTGACCCTTTTATTCAGGGCGGCTATTTTGTCGGCTATCTGACCTGTGGCGTCCTTGCTGCCGTCGTCGACAATGATTACCTCATAATCGGCGTTAAGCTTTTCCAGAACTGCAATGGCACGTTCTGTCGTACGGGCGACATTGTCCTGCTCATTATAGCAGGGGAAAAAAACGCTGAACGAGATATCGCGTTTTTGGCCCGGTTCCGCCTGTTTTGTCGGCATTTGCTCCTTTACCATCTGCTACCACCTTTTCGTGCTCATTAGACGGCTTATTTCGCTGTTATATTCTCTCATTTTTGCATTGCAGGATTCGGCAAGGACATGGTCTTTCTGATTCGTCGCTATCTGCTGCAGATAATCGCATATAATCAGTGCGGCAACCATTTTCTGGTAATAGCCGTCTTTTTTGGCATAAATATTTTTGTTTTTAGCGAAGTCTTCGAAATAATTTTTGCACACATTATAAACCTGTAAACCAATATCGCCGTAAGCTGAAAGTGCCATCAATTCCTGCAGCGGCGCCTGCGACGGACTTATTCCAAATGCCTTGACCGCAAAGTCAAATGCCATCTTCAGGTCTGCTTGTCCTTCGGCTGAAACTAATAAATTATGCGCCTTGATAAGGTATTTGGTAAATTCATCAGGATAAATTGTTTTATCATTTTTTATCCCTTCAAAAAGTTCCATACCCTGTGGGGTTGTTATATCCACGTAGAGTTTTTGTTTGTTATCATAGAAGACAAGACGCCAGTTGGGGTTACTCTCAAGACCTTTTATCGAGTGGCCATTAAACTCAGCAAACGGCATCAGAACAACCCAGACATTGTATCGCTTAAGCTGCTCGTTCATCCACTGGCCGATTTTTGCATAATCTGCGGCAATCAGTTTGCTCCCGCGAGCGGACGCGTTTGCTGCCATCTGGCCTGTCATGGGGCCGCCTGACATAATATTCATCCATAAATCATACATCGCCGGCTCATAGGCCGCCTGGGCCCGGCCGTCCATAAACAGTTGCAGCGGTGTTTTGCCGGTGTTCGGGTCCGGGTCCTGACCCCATGCGATAAACCCGCCCTCCGTCCAGTAATTAAACATTTTCCCTTTTAGCTTGTTGTCCCTTATGAACTGGCAGGCGTAAAACGGCTTGGCATCCGAGGCCGTCATTCGCATAAAAACGGAATTAAGCCTTGCATCTGACGGCCATGCATCTAAATAAATGTATTTGAATTTCAGACCCCACCAGGTGCCGAAAAATACAACTGCCGCAGCACCTGTAAGTGTAAAGAATAGGCGTAATACCTTAGGCATCGTCGGAACTGTCAGGCGGTTTTCCTTGTGGAAGTTACGCGTTGCCGATACTGACCTTATCATCTGGTCGATAAACATCGCTATAACAGGACAAGCCGCAATACCTGCAATAGGTATAAATCTGCGGGATTCAATCGCCATATAAATAGTCATCGCCGCAATCGCAATCAGTGATAAGTCGATTTGGGGCCACTGGTACTGGTCAAGATTTTTCGCTCTTTTCCTGTCAACAGAACTATTGAAAGAGCGGAGGGTAATTATAAAAACAGCAGCCCATGCCGCAAGAGCCACCCAGCCGATAATATACATTACCAAAAATGGCACGCCGGTACCGACAGGATTACTCCATTCAAAGGCAGGATGCCATTCATTGATGTTTCGCCACATCTCGGCGTGTTTGCTGATACTGATGACAAAGGTGTGTGTAAGATTTGTCAGATGAAACGGATTGAAAATTATCGTCGCTATAAATGCGACAATACCCGCAGCAATCGCATGTATCACCCCTCTTTGGCCGATTGATACAAACCGCTTTTTCGAAAAACTCGTTAAAAAATGCAGCACAACAAACGGTACCATCATTATAAACACATAAATGTACCCACCGTGAATGTTGCACCAGAAAACCGTTATAGGCACGATAAGCCAGATGTACAAGATATTCCGATATGTGGCAAGAACCAGCACAAGCAGAAAAACCGCCACAAGCATATTCGAAAAACCCGCAGGCCGAATATCAAAAAACGACCTGCCGATAAACATCGCAAAACACGAAAACACCGCCGACAGCG